>CAZTOF010000299.1:0-5024 GCA_964615515.1 uncultured Gemmatimonadaceae bacterium | reverse complement strand
GCCCTGGCGGCGCTCACGCGCCTCGCGGCCCGGACCACCCCCGGGCAGACCCCGCTCCCCTTCCAGGTCGAGATCGACACGGGCATGGGGCGGTCGGGCTTCCCCCTCGCCGACCCGGAATCGACCCTCACCGGCTTCCCCCTGGCCGACACCGCCACGGGCTGGTGGTCCGACGTGCAACGCGCCCTCGCCTCCGGCCTCCGCCTCTTCGGCGTCTTCACGCACCTGCACTCGGCGGACGCGCCCGACCTCGCCTCCGCCCGCCGCCAGATCGAGCGCTTCGACGACTTCGTGCGCGGCGTCGAGGGGATCGGGCCCGGCACGCTCCTCCACTGCGCCAACAGCGCAGGCGCGGTGCGCCTCTCCTCCCGCACCGCCAACGCGGTCCGGCCGGGGATCTTCCTCTACGGCGGCCCGGCGGGTCCCGGCGCGGAGCGGGCGGAGACGGCCGTCGCGGTGCGGGCCCGGGTCGTCGGCGTGCGCGAGGTCCCCCCCGGAACCACCGTCGGATACGGCGCCACCTACCGGGCCCGGGAACGCGAGCGGTGGGCGACCGTGGCGATCGGCTACGGCGACGGGCTCCCGCGGGCGCTGGGCAACCGCGGGTGGGGAATCGCCGCGGGTCGCAGGGTTCCGCTGGTGGGACGGATCTCGATGGACACCGCGGTGGTGCGGACCTCGGACAACACGTCGCCGGGCGATGTCGTTACCTTTCTCGGACTCGATGACGGAACCGAACTTGCGCTGGAGGAGGTCGCGGAGCTGGCGGGCACCATCGGGCACCAGGTCCTCACCGGCCTCTCGCCCCGGCTGCCCCGAATCCGGGTGTAGCCCCGATGAAGTCCCCACCACCCGAGCGGCTGGCCGCGCTGGCCAGAGAGATGCGTTCGCACGCCTACGCGCCCTACTCGCGGTACAGGGTCGGGGCCGCCCTCGAGGCGGATACCGGCGAGGTGTTCACCGGATGCAACGTCGAGAACGCCTCGTACGGTCTAACGATCTGCGCGGAGCAGGCGGCCGTGGCGGCGGCGGTCGCGGCGGGCCGGAGGCGCTTTCGCCGGCTGGTGGTCGCCACCGGCGGAGGGCGGGCGGTTGCCCCGTGCGGACGTTGCCGCCAGCTGCTGGCGGAATTCGGATGCGACCTGGAGGTGTTCGGCGTGACGAACGGAAAGCCCATGCGCTGGCTGCTGAAGGACTTGCTCCCCGACGCGTTTGCGGGAGACATTCTGAACCCCGGCCCGGGGAGCGGCGACCGGGCCGCAGACCCGGGGAATCCTGGTTCGCCGTAGTGGAATGCCAATGAACGAGCACTTCATCCGTTTCTCCGTTCGCCGGATTGCGGCGGGCCTGCTGGTGGCCGCGCTCTGCGGTTGCCAGGAGCTTCTCCCGGTCATCGAGAGCGAAGACCTGATCCGGTCCGGGTTCGCCATCGAACTGGTCCTGCCCTTTGACGAGTTCGCGACGGATGCACGGGTTTACGGAGGCTACGGGCGGACCTCCGACCTGATCGGGGGTGTTCTCGCGCACGAATTCGGGGGGCAATCCGAAGGTGGGGACCCGCGGGAGCCGGGTCTCGAAGCCGCGACCCTGATGCGCTATGGCCGCTACCCCCGGGTGGTGTCGGTGCTCGACACCGCCGGCGTGGTCCGGCCCGACTCGTCGCTGACGTTTCTCTCGGGCCGCATCCTCGTCCGCCTGGACACGATCGCGAGCGTCCACGAGGGACCGGTCGAGATCGTCGCGCACGCGCTCACCGAACCTTGGGACGGCATCAGCACCACCTGGGAGTACGCAGTGGACACGATCGGGCACCGGGTGGCCTGGTCGCGGCCCGGCGGCGGCCTCGTCGAGGAAATCGCGAGCGCCGTCTGGGACCCGGAGACGGGAGACAGCGTCGGGATCCACGTGGATTCGGCGCGCATCGCCGAGTGGGCCGACACCATGGACCTCGGCAGGGGGGTCCTCCTGAGCACGACCACGCCGGGCGTCCGTCTCCGGGTCATCGGTTCCCTTCTCCGGCTGGAGACCAGACCCAGCGTCAAC
Source organism: uncultured Gemmatimonadaceae bacterium (assembly GCA_964615515.1). Lineage (GTDB taxonomy): Bacteria > Gemmatimonadota > Gemmatimonadetes > Longimicrobiales > Gaopeijiaceae > Bin94. The sequence goes on along the minus strand of CAZTOF010000299.1, from coordinate 2,981 downwards.
CCCGACACGCTCCTCTACCTGCCGTCCGGGTCGGAGTTGACGACCTTCATATACGCCCCGTCCCCCTCCCAGCCCCGGAAGACGCTGCGCGTCGGTGGGGCGCCCGCCTGGCGGACCGTCCTGACACTCGACATTCCCAGCGTACTCGACGGACCCGAGGAGCTGTGCGAAGCCGTGGGGTGCCCCGTCGAAATCAACGAGGACCACGTGTCCTTCGCGGCGCTGCGGCTCTTCACGCGTGTGGGGGCGCGCGCCTTCGCGCCGTCGGACACCCTCTCGATCGACGTGCGGTCGGTGATGGCCCCGCAGGTCCTTCCCAAGTCGCCCCTCGGGCCCTCGCGGGTCGGGTTGGGCGGCAAGATCGTGCCGCACGGGCTGTTCGAGCCTCCGGGCGGCGAGCTGCTGGAGATCGCCCTGACCAGTCTGGTCCGCGACCTCCTGCGGGGAGAAACCGCCTCCGGCGACCCGATCACCAACACGGTGGCCGTCCTTTCGACCTTCGAACCCCTCTCGGTCGAGTACCTCACCTTCGAGGGGGCGTCGTCTCCCAACGCCCCCGGACTCCGGATCATCCTCAACTTCGCCCGGGAAGACTAGCAGCCCTTGGAAGAAACCCGCCCGACATCCGAGCGACGATCCCGGCCGCTTCTGGCCGCCGCCCTGCTGGCGCTGGCCCTGCCCGGCACCGCCACCGCCCAGTCGTTCCTGGGCGCCCGCGGGCTGGGTGTGCCGGTCGGGGCCGTGGGCGCTCGCGCGGCCGCGCTGGGCAATCTCGGCATCGGCCTCGGCGGGGTCGAGGTGTCGGCCCACGATCCCGCCACGTGGGCCCACCTGGTCTGGCCCACCGTGAGCATCTCCATGCAGCCCACCTGGGGCGAGTTCGATCTGGACGATCAGGTCGGCGACACGCGCGCCACGCGCTTTCCGCTCCTCGGGATCGGGTATCCGGTGCATCGCGCACGCGGCGTGGTGACGCTCAGCCTGGCCGGGTACCTGGAACAGCGCTTCGTGGCCGAGCACGAGTCGAAGGTGATTCTGAACGACGTCGAAATCGATGTCGAGGATCGCCTCGCGGTCGACGGCGGCACGTCGGTCATCCGCCTCGGGTGGGCCCAGCGGCTCGGTTCCCGGTTCGCGCTCGGGGTCGCGGCGGGCACCTACGTCGGGCGGCTGGAGGAGGTGTTCGACCGTGAACTGGACTCGCTCGCCATCGGTGGCGAGGTGTATTCCTTTCTGGAAGAGAACAGGTGGGGGTACGGCGGCACCACCGTGACCATCGGCGTCAGCGCCGATCCCGCCCCGCTGCTCCATGTCGCGGGGGCGGTGGAATGGTCCCGCGACCTGACCGAGGCTTCCCAGGACGAGACCGCCGGGGAGAGGCTGTACTCGATCCCGGCGCGCTACTCCGGCGGCGTCACCGGGCGTCTTTCGCCCCGGCTCCACCTCAACGCCTCGGCGGTCTACCAGGACTGGTCGGCCGCCGAGGGGTTCGGCGAGGGGGTCCTCAGCCGGCGGAAGTGGAACTTCGGCACCGGGCTGGAGTGGCTGCTCTTCGACGGAGAGACCCGGAGTCTGCCGCTGCGATTCGGATACCGGCAACTCGCCGCGCCCTTCCGCTTCGAGGAGGAGGACCCGCTGGAGACGATCTGGTCGCTGGGCCTGGGTTTCAATTTCGTGAAGGCCGAGAGCCAGCGCTTCGGGTGGATGGATGTGGCGCTGGAGCGGGGCATGCGCACGAGCGAGCCCCTTGCCGAGCGCTTCTGGAGAGCGACCGTCTCGGTCGGCGTCTCACGCTTCTGAAGGCCCGGCCGGTGGCCACCCCCCGCGTCCCGGAGACGCCGTCGCGCCGCGCGCCCGCCGTCCACTTCAAGACGTTCGGATGCAAGGCGAACCAGTACGACACCGAGCGCATGCGGCAGCTGCTGGAGGCGCGCCTGTCCCCGGGGCCTCCCGCCCCGCTGGAGACCGCGGACCTGTGCGTGATCAACACCTGCACGGTCACCAACCAGGCCGACGCCGGGGCCCGGCGCTACATCCGCCGCGTCCGGCGCCGGAACCCCGGGGCGCGGATCGTGGTGGCCGGATGCTCGGCGGCGCTCAGGGCGCGCGAATACCGTGAAATGGACGGAGTCTCGGGGGTGGTCGAGGGGCACGCGCCGGACCGGGTGCTCGGTGCCGCGGCGCGCGCGCTGGGGCGGAGCGGTCTCGTGCAGGTCGGTTCCCGCCGCGCGCTGGAGCGCACCCACATGGAGAGCGTGGGGGCCGAGGTGCTGCGCCGCCGGGCCGGGGCCACCCGCGGCTGGCTCAAGATCCAGGACGGCTGCGACCGCAAGTGCGCCTTCTGCGCGACCCGCCTGGCCCGGGGACCGAGCCGCAGCCGCCGCCCCGGCCGGATCGTCGCGGAGGCGCGGGCGCTGTCCCGCAGTCACCCCGAGCTGGTCGTCACCGGCGTCCACATCGGCCACTACGGTCGCGACCTGGAGCCGCGCGGCACCCTCACGGCGCTGGTCCGCCGCCTCCTCGACGAGGTCCCGGGACCGCGCCTTCGCCTCGGCAGCATCGAGGCCACGGAAATCGACGACGGCATGGTGCGCCTCATGGCGACTTCGGGCGGGCGACTCGCTCCCCACCTGCACATGCCGCTCCAGAGCGGCGCCGACCCCGTGCTGCGCCGCATGAGGCGCTGGCACACCCGCGAACACTACCGGCGCCGCGCCCACGAGATCGCCGAGGCGGTCGACCCGGTGGGACTGGGCGCCGACATCATCACCGGCTTCCCGGGCGAAACCGACGCCGACCACGCCGGCACGGTCGCGCTTGTCGAGGAGCTTCCCTTCACCTACCTTCACGTCTTCCCGTACTCGCCGCGCGACGGCACGGTGGCCGCCGGGCTCCCCGATCCGGTCCCCGAGCGCATATCCCGCGAGCGCGGACGGGAACTCAGGGCCCTGGCCGAGAAGAAGGGCGCACGCCATGCCCGC
>CAZTOF010000298.1:0-1699 GCA_964615515.1 uncultured Gemmatimonadaceae bacterium | reverse complement strand
CCACCACCACCGTCACGAACTCCACCCTCCGAACCCTTCCGCGCTCACGGCGTCCGGGCCGCTCGCCCACCGTCCCCCGGGCCCTGGCCCGGCACCATTTCTCCACCGGACACCGGCCGCACTCCGGCGAGCGCGGCCTGCACACCGTCGCCCCCAGCTCCATCATGGCCTCGTTGAAATCGCCGGGGCGGCCGGGGTCGAGCATTCGCGACGCCTCGTCCCGCAACCGCGCCGGCGTCGGCGCCTCCAGGTCGAGAATCCGGCACAGCACCCGCCGCACATTCCCGTCCACCGCCGGAACCGGCCGGCCAAATGCGATGCTGGCCACCGCTCCGGCCGTGTATTCGCCCACTCCCGGCAGCTCGCGCAGCTCTTCCGGGTCTTCCGGCAGCCGGCCCCCGAACCGGTCCCGCACCACCTGGGCCGACCGGTGCAGATTGCGGGCGCGCCGGTAGTACCCCAGCCCCTTCCACTCGCGCAGCACGGCGTCCAGCGGGGCGTCCGCCAGCGCGTCCCATCCCGGAAACCGTCGCAGCCAGCGCGTGTAGTACGGGATCACCGTTTCCACACGGGTCTGCTGCAACATGAACTCGGACACGAGCACGCGGTACGGCGTCCGCTCGGACCGCCAGGGGAGGGAACGGCCGTTCCCGTCGAAGTGGTCCAGGAGCGTACGCCGGAAGGTCTGCACGCTCCGGTTCACGCCGGCGGTCATCGGCGTGGCGCTCGCCGGCAGGGCGGCCCCTGCAGGACGACCGGTGCATCGCCCCTCATGGCGCCGGCACCCGGGTCTGGCCATTGTTCAGCATGCGCTTCACCACCTACACCAAGTACAGGAAGAGTTGGCTCGACGCCCTCAACCTGGAGAAGCTGCTCGAGATGCTCTCCGGGTTCCTCCTCGACGGCGGCTTCGCCGGAGGGCCGCACTTCCACCCCTACTGGGGCTGGTCCGGGTTGGAGGATACCTCTTCGCTCGAAGCGCTGAAACAGGCGCTGCTGCGCGCGCTCGCCCGGAGCGGCCAGCTGACCCCCGAAATGATCGAGGAGCTGCGGGGCGAGGGCCCCGGCAATCCGGAAGTGCGGAAGGAGATCGCCGACCTCCTCGACGAAATCGTCCGGAAGATGGTGGAAGAGGGGTACATCACCCTCGACGGGCAGGCGGGCGGCCTCGGCGGGTCGGTTGGGGAGGCCGCAGGCGAAGGCCGGGTCGACGACGCCCGCGATGCGGCCCGGCAGGTTCACTTCAACCTTACCCGGCGGGGTCTCGACTTCCTGGGCTACCGAGCGCTCCGCAACCTCATGTCGTCGCTGGGCAAGGCCAGCATCGGCTCCCACGAGACCCGCGAGTACGCCACCGGCGTGGAGGCGGACGCGGGCAGCAAGCCCTACGAGTTCGGCGACACCCTGAACCTGGACCTCCCCGCCACGCTGAAGAACGCCATCGCGCGCCAGGGGCTCGAGCTCCCGCCTCCGGGCCGGGGCAACGCGGCTCCGGGGGCGGCGGGCGGCCCGGCACCGGAGGTCCCGTTGCTGAACCTCGACTACAAGGACCTCATGGTCCACCAGACCGACTACCGGTCGTCGTGCGCCACCGTCCTCATGCTGGACATCTCGCACTCCATGATCCTCTACGGCGAGGACCGCTTCTCGCCCGCCAAGAAGGTGGCGCTGGCGCTCTCGCACCTGATCCGCACCGAGT
>CAZTOF010000297.1:0-9096 GCA_964615515.1 uncultured Gemmatimonadaceae bacterium | reverse complement strand
GCTCGGCTCGGCTCGGCTCGGCTCGGCTCGGCTCGGCTCGGCTCGGCTCGGCTCGGCTCGGCTCGGCTCGGCTCGGCTCGGCTCGGCTCGCTAACGATGGGGTTACGGGCCAGCCTCAGTTTGTCAAGGGGGAAGAGACGGTCCTGTTGGTACTTGTTGTTCACCAACAGATAGTCGATGTAGCAGTTCGACCGTATGAACGGTCGGTATTGGGTCTTGCGAATCCTGTCGTCGGAATACGCAGTCTTCTTGCCGCGTCGCAGATTGTTCTTGAGTTCGCGGTCCCATCTCACACCCGAGCTATGCTGGTTCGCTGCATCGTCCACCGAAACGTCCCGGCGCTCGCGCAGGGCGATCGCGCCCATGTAATCCTCGACCATCGCCTCGGCGTTGGCGGCACCGGCGGCACGGGAGAAGTTGTAGGTGTAGGCGTCCCGGCTGGTCTTGTAGCCGCTGCTGAAGAGCCGGAACACCGCATCGGCGGCCTTCCCCGCCTTCACCTCCTTAGTCCCTATCGGATAGAAGCTCTGGAACGCGGCGTCCCGCTGTCCGATCCAGTCGTGGTGCTCGTCCGGCGTGATCTCGCGCCAGCCCGTCTCTGGGTTCGCCTCGGCGATTCCGGCGATCGATTCCGCCTCTCGCAGGGTCTTCAGCTTGTGCTCGCGCTTGAGGCAGTCGCCGATGTCGTGGTAGAGGATGCGGCAGCCCTCGGCGCGCTTCTCGGGATTGCGGACCAGAATCGTGATCGCCACCGGCGCGCGGGATCCCAATCCGAAGATGTTGTCTCCCTCCTGTCGGCGGCGTTTCCCCTGAGTTCTGGCGTTCCCCCGGAGGTTCACCACATGAATGGACGTGAACTCCTCGGCCAGACAGGCACGTACCCCCGAGTCCACGTTGCCCTCGATCCACGAGCCGTTGGTCACGAGCGCGACCACGCCCTGCTCGTCGATCCGGTCGGAGGCCCACCGGATGGCCATCTTGTAGGTGTCGTACAGGCTGCTCTTGAGCGTCGCCGTCGAGCGGGCGGCGTAGGTGGCCGCGATGCGCGCCTCCATCTCGGGATAGCTCGCGTTCGGGTTGTCGTCGGCGGAACTCTTCTGCCAAGCCGACCACGGCGGATTCCCAACGATCACTTGAATGCGCGCCTTCTCCTGCCGTCCGGCTCGCTCGCCATTCTCGGAGAGGAAGATGCCGGGCTGACGCTCGTTCAGGTTGAAGGTGTCGGTCAGCACGATCCCCTCGAAGGGCCTGTACCCGGCCTCCCGCCCGTTCCTCCCACGGAACGCTTCCTCAATGTTGACGGCCGCGATGTAGTAGGCGAGTAGGACGATCTCGTTGGCGTGCATTTCGCCCCGGTACTTCCGGGCCAGATCTGCGTTGTCCACGAGTCCCAGCTGGAGCAGGCGAGCCAGAAAAATGCCCGTCCCGGTGAAGGGGTCCAAGACATGTACCCCGGCGTCGGTCAGCCTCTTGCCGAACTCCTCGTGGAGAACGTGGTCGGCGCTCCGCAGGATGAAGTCGACCACCTCGGTCGGCGTATAGACGATCCCGAGCCGCTCCGCTTCCTTCTTGATCGCCAGCTTGAAGAAGTGTTCGTAGAGTTCCTTCAGGACCTGTTGCCGGGCGGCGCTGGTGTCCAGTCCCTGGGCACGGCGGCGCACGCTCCGGTAGAACGGCTCCATGTCGCGGATCTCGTTCTCCAAGCCGAATTCGCCGAAGTCGCTCCGCAGTTGGTCCAGCGCCTGCGCGATGGGGTTGCCTCCCGCGAAGTCGTATCCTTCGAAGAGGGCCGCAAAGACCGGGCGCGTCAGGATGTGCTGGGCCATCATGTCGATGGCGTCCGACTCGCCGACCGACTCGTTGATCGAGACGCGCAGTTCCTCGTGGAAGCCCTCGAACCACTCCTTGAGCGCGTCGTTCTCTGGGTCCGCCAGCAGGTTGCCGATCCGTTCCACGAGCCGGGCGAAGATGTCGGCGATGTCCCTGGCCCAAGTCTCCCAGTACTTCCGATCCCCGCACTTCTCGACGATCTTGGCGAATATGGCCTCGGGGGGAAGATCGAGCGGCGGGAATTCCAGTTCGGTCTGGTCGTCCCGGTCGTCGCGACCGTCGATGACATCGACGATGATGCGCTCCGGCCTCTTCAGGTCGATCCGGTTGATCTCGGCGTCGAAGCGGTCGTCGTGCGAGCGGAGAGCCCGAAGTACCTCCCAAACGGCGGCGAAGCGTCTGTTGTCGTTGAGTGCCTGATCGGTCGGGATGCCGGGCGGAATCGCCACCGGGAGCACGATGTAGCCGTACTTCTTGCCTTCCGCCTTGCGCATGACCCTTCCCACGGCCTGCACGATCTCGACGGGGGACTTGCGGGGAGCCGTGAAGAAGACGGCGTCGAGGGCGGGCACGTCCACGCCCTCCGAAAGGCAGCGGGCGTTGCTCAGGATGCGGCAGACGCCCTCGTCATGGCCCTTGAGCCATTCGATCCGGGCCTTGCGTTCGAGCGCCCGGGTCTTTCCGTCCACATGCCGGGTCGAGCAACGGAGCGCGCCTCGGCGTTCGTCCTCAGGCAGCATGCCGATGGCTTGCTCGACGATCCTGTCCCAGTGTCGCTCCAGCAGCCGAGACGCTCGGATGGTGTTGGCGAAGGCGATCGCCCGCTTGAGCGGGCGCGTGGACTCCGCTTCTCCGTCGCCGTTCTCGACCCGCCTTCGCTGGAGCGCCCGCCAGCAGCCCACGATCTTGGCGGTGTCGGTGATGTTGAGTTCGCTGCTGCGGCTGTCGGCGAGGTGGCCCGAAAGGGTGGCGTCCACACCGGCTTCGGTCACCGCGAGGATTACGACCTGATAGTCGGAGAGCAGGTCGCGCTCGATGGCGCGGGAGAAGGGGAGGCGGTGGAACTCCGGCCCGTAGGTGTCCTCGTCGTCCATCGAGAAGACATCCGCGTCGTGGCTCGCGGCCTTCGCCTTCGAGCCCTCGGTGTAGATGCGGGGCGTGGCGGTCATGTAGAGCCGCTTGCGGCCTCGGATCCGGGTGTTTTCGTGGACGAGGACGAAGGGTGAGGTCTTCGTATCGCTCGGGCGTTCCACTCCGGTGGTCCGGTGCGCCTCGTCGCAAAGGATGAGGTCGAAGGCCGGAGCCCCCTCCTTCTGTGACCGCTCCACGAGCGGCAGAGAGTGGTAGGTGCAGAAGACGACCGTCATGTGGCCCGGACGGTCCTCCCGAAGCGCCTCCGAGATGCGATCCGGCCGCGTCGTGACGGGAATCTCAAGCTCCATCATCGTGGCGTCCTCGCCGTGGCGTCCCGCGCTCACGTCCGAACAGATGCCGACGTAGCGGTGCGGCACCGATTTCTGCGTGGCCCACTCGCGCATGGACTGCGCGAATAGCGAGATCGACGGCACGAGGTAGAGCACGCGGCCTCCCGCATCCGCGACGGCTTCGGCGATCCGAAGCGCCGTAAAGGTCTTCCCCGTGCCGCACGCCATGATGAGCTTGCCCCGGTCCGCGCGCTCGAATCCCTCCAGCACTTCGTCCACCGCCTCCCGCTGGTGCGGGCGCAGTTCGTATGGCGTGCCGGAGTAGCGGAGCTTCTCGGGTACGGCCGTCGCGAGGTCCGGCCAGTCGAATGGTCGGCTCGCGAGGTCGCCGAAGCGCAGCACGGTGCAGGCTGGCGTCAGCCCGTCGAGCGTCCTGTGTGCGTTCGGACCCCACGAGTCGCCCGTGTCCACGAAGATCCGCGCGGTGAACGGTGGTTTTCGAGCCGAAGCGGCGACGAAGGAGTCGAGGTGCGGCTTCCCGATCCGCGTCCCCTCCGCATAGCACTTGCACTGGATCGCGCACCAGCCGCTTCCGTCGCTCTCCTCCGCCACGAGGTCGATGCCTGTGTCGGTCAGGTCGAACCGCCGTGGCGCGCCCGCTTCGGGACGGTCGGCAGCCTCTCGGGCCGCCAGCTTGTTGAAGTGGGGAACCCAGTCCCTCCAAAGCCAGACCTGCGAGAACCGATCCCGGTAGATGGGATCCTCGCGGAAGTAGGCCTTCATCAGCCGCTCGAACAGGCGACCCTTCTCCGCCTCGGTCTCCGAAACGGATCGGATCTGGTCGAGGGCGCGCTGGAATCCGTGGTGTGTCATGCCGGTGGGTCTCGCTGTCCAAGGGTCGGTCGCGGCGCGGGCCGAATCGCCGCCGGGACAAGTATAGGCCCGTACTCCACCGAATCCAGAACCGCTTCCATCAAGTCGGCGGTTCCGCGGGACAGGCGGTGGAGGCCAGAAGCGGCTCTGCCGGCCGGTTTCGGAGTGCCATCGTGGACGCGATTTTCACCGCGAGCGCTCTGTCCAGATCGAGCAAAATGCGGAGAAGGGACGAAGCCCAGGAGTGGTGATCCGCCGCCATCAGGCGGGCCTCTTGGGGTTCGAAGGGGCAAGCCCCTCGCCAGCCCTCGGGTTATACCGAGGGTAAGCTGGCTCACGCACCTTAAGGGCGAGAGTCAGCCCTCTGCGGAGCCTCCGAAACCGGCCTCTCCGGGCACCGCCCGGAACAGCCTCGGCCGGGCAGTCGCGGGCCGGATTCCCGGCCTCACGCCGGGCGTCGTATGGGTGGAGGTTGGCCTCGTCCGGAAGGGCGGAGCCGCGGACGACCGGGGGGCCAGCGGGAGCGCGTTCGCGGGCGCTCCCGCTCGCCCGCTTATGACCGTTCCCGCCCCCGAAAACGACATCGGGGTCCGATGCGCACTGCCGGCCTCCGCCGATGCGCACCGTGCATCCCTTGCATCGTGAGGCACGGCAACGTCTTGCGGCTCCGCCGCCCGGGAGGCCGGGTCGCAGGTAACGCGGGGGCGGGGCTGGGAGCGACCCCGCAGTCCGAAGGCCTGCTACGGGTTCGAGGGCAGGCGCGTTTGCGCACGCCTGCCCCCGAAGCCCGGGGTCGCTCCCAGACCCATCGATCCCTTGCGGGAAGGCCCGTCAAGCGCCGCTTCGAGGCGGCGGACCACACACTCGCCGTCCCCTCGGCGACCGGAGCGGCGGGCGGCTTCGTCGCGGCTCGACTCGCCGGACAACCCCTCCGGTCGAACTCGGCCGAGCGATCCGGTCGCTCGTTCATTACGTTGAAGCGGACGTTTTCGGTTTCGCACCCGAGCCGCCGCCTCGGCCTCGACGGGCCGATTCATTCTCAACCGGGGGATCCGACCATCGCGATGAGGAAGCTGTTGTTGCTGGGTCTGGCGCTCCTGCCCGCGCAGGTCGAGGCGCAGGAGAGGCCCGACCGGATGATGCTCGAAGCGGGACTTGTCGGCGGCAGCGGCGACGCCTGCCCCGGACGCTATGTGGGCATCAAGGGACGGCTCGCCGGGCCGGTGTCCCTGTACGGCATGGTCGAGACCTACCGCTGCGCCGATTTCGCGGGCTCCGCCAACCGCATCGGAACGTCCGTCCGGCTCGGACGCGACCGCTGGTTCGTTCGCCCGGCGGTGCGTGCGGGCATCGAGTACGACGGCGGAGACGTTTCCCCGACCGCCGGGGCGAGCCTGACGTTCGGACGGCGCTACGGCGCGCGCTTCATCCTCCACCTCGGGGAGGCCTCCGGGGGCACCCTGAAGCTCTTCCAGATGGGCGGTTACATCTCGTTCTGAGCGCGAGACGATGTGGCCGATGGCGGCCCCAGCCCTCAAGCCGGATCCAGTCGGCCGGAGCGACGCGCCGTTGGCCTTCCCGCCCGGGATTGCTGGCCCGGTAGCGACCCATGGGGGAGTTGGGATGGCCGTGCACGTCCCAACCTCCGCCGATGCCACAACAGGCATCGAAACACATGGGTCGCTCCGGCCACGGCTTCCGGTTCCGGCGCGGCGCGGCCGTCCCGGAGGCCGTGGCGCAACCGGAATCTGGACAACGGCATGCGTCGTCGCTGGAGTGCACGTCCAGAACGCGTGTCCGCGCACACGGACCCCGATGTCGATGTGCGCTCGCCGCCCGGCCACGGTGACCGGGTTTCCGAGACGGAAACCGGCTTTCGAGCAAACTGCAACTGCAACTGGCGGAAGGGCCTTCCCGGCGCGAACTTCCAACCGCGCAGATCGTGCGGTCCATCACGAGAGGAATCGAATGATGGCACGCACGAAACGAAGTCGGCGCGCGTACAGCGCCGGCGAATGGGGCCGCAACCGGGTGAGGGTGTTCCCTGACCCGAAGACCGGCCTGTTTCAGATCGAGTGGCGCGAGAACGGGCGAAGGCGTACCCGGTCGCGCGGACATCGGGATTGGACCCGAGCGAAGAAGCAGGCGGAGGTGTTCGCCGCAGGGGTTGCAAGCCCCGGCCTGAATGGCAAGGCGGAAGCCGAGCCGGAGCCGCTCACGCTGGAACGGCTTTTTGACATCTACGCCGAGGAGGTGACGCCCGCCAAGGGCGAGAAGTCGCAGCGGCACGACAGGGTCGCGACCGCAATGTTCCTCCGGTTCTTCGGCACCGACCGAAGGCCCGAAACCCTGTCGCGGCGGGACTGGGATCGATTCATCCAAGCCCGGCGGGCGGGAAGGGTCGGCCTGTCCGGAAAGCCCGTGGGCGACCGGACGATCGAATGGGACTTGGCCTTCCTGATGGCTGTGCTGAACTGGGCAGAGCGTTCGAACGACGAGCGGGGTCGCCCGCTGCTCGACAGGAATCCGCTGAAGGGCCTGAGAAAGCCCACGGAGAAGAACCCCGCCCGAGTCGTTCTCACCGAGGAGGAATACAGGGCTCTGCTAGGAGTCTCCCGGGAGGTCGGGTGGCGATTCCACGTCGCCCTCGTGCTCGCGCACGAAACCGGGCACCGCATCGGAGCCATCCGCAAGCTCCGCTGGTCGGATGTCGACTTCGAGGGCCGGGAGGTGCGGTGGAGGGCCGAGCACGAGAAGACGGGCTACGGCCACCGGACGCCGGTGACCGACCGGGCGCTGGCGGCATTGGAAGAGGCGCGACGGATGAGCGACGCAACCGGTGACGCGCTGGTGCTGCCTCCGCCGACTGACGCGGGGACGTGGATCTCCAACAGCTTGGCGCTCACTTGGTGGAACAGGGCCGTGGCGCTTGCCGGGCTGGAGCCGAAGCGCGGCCGGGGTTGGCACTCGCTTAGGAGGAAGTTCGCCAGCGACCTGATGGACTTGCCGCTCAAGGTCCTCTGCGAGCTTGGCGGTTGGAAGGACCCGAAGACGGTGCTGCGCTGTTATCAGCAGGCCGACTCGGTGCAGCTTCGGAAGGCTTTGGACAGCCGCTCGGTGGGTCGGGTCTAAAATCCCCAATGGGCGGGAGTCATTGGGCGGGAATCCGGCCGGTATGACTCCCAAGTTCAACGATCACAATCAGATCCACGCCCAACGCCAACTGCTGCACCAGCGGAAGACTGCGGCGATCCGGTGACGGGCCTTCCGGGCGGCCGCTGGCTTCGAGTTCCAGATCGGGGAGAGACACCGGAGCACGTCCGCGCTCGTGATCCGGTCCACCGGTTTGTCAAGCAGGCGCGCGGCGTGGAGGCGGAATGTGGACTCCCATTGCTCGGGCAACGGACTCCCGGCCTTCCACGAGTCGCGGTGCAGTTCGATGGTTCGCTCAGCGGCGACGGCGAACGTCGGGACGCCACGTCCGCGCGGGTCTTGGCCCAGGCGGACGCCCCGGCTGTTGTCCAATGCCTTCTGCCGCGCCTCGGCCAGCGTTACCTCGGGATACGGCCCGAGCCCGATCGAGGTCAGGCGGCCTTCGATCCTGACGCGCTGCCGCCATGTCTTGGTGATCCGGCCATCCAGTGTCCGGTGGACCCGGAGACTCAGCCCGCGACCGCCGCGGCCATCGCCGTAGACTCCGGGTCGGCTGACCGTCCGCACGAATGCGGCGGAGAGTGTTCGGGGCCGTTTCATCATGGGTTCCTTCCTTCTGGTGTATCACTTATTGCAGCACTACATCGGGAAGAATACACCGGATCGGGATGGACTTCAAGGGACGACGAGACTTGGCGAATGACCTACAATACGTTGTTTATCAACGCCTTATGGATATGATACGATACGGCATCGGATCACTTCGGACGATCCTCACCGAGTTCCGCCGGAACTCGGCAACCTCCGCGACCTTCAGACGCTTTCACTCGAAAAGAGCGCGCTGAGCGGTTCGCTTCCGTTGGAATTGACCGGAACGGCCCTGAAAATGTTCCGGTGGCAATGGACCGATCTCTGCGCCCCCCGTGACGATGGCTTCCAGGAATGGTGGGAGTCGATCGACGACCACGAAGGAGGGCCGAATTGTCCACCCGGAGGGGCGCAGGGCCCGGGCTCCGGCTGAACCCGGGAGCGTGAGGCCCGGGCGGTGGCGCCGCCCATCGCCCCGGGTCTCTTCAAACGGGGGGACGTCGCGGCCCTCCTGCCAAAATGGCAGGGTCGCCACCCCTTTGCCCGCCTCGGGATTCAGACCGGCCAAATTGGCAGAGAAGACCGGCCATTTCGGCAGGTCCCAGGCGACGGAAAGCGTGCACGCGCCCGGTTCCCCACCCTCCCATCGCCCCCTTTCCCGGCACGCACCTTGCCACAAGTTCCCCGGTTAGTTCCGTAAGGACCTCACACGGGCACGAAAACCCGCCGGCCGCAGCCGGCACCACAACCCGACGGCCGGGGACGGCGGGACAGCCCCACCCCACCGGCACGGAAAGGAAACGAAAATGGGCAAGATCATAGGAATCGACCTGGGGACGACGAACTCGGTGGTCGCCGTCATGGAGGGCGGAGAGCCCGCGGTGATCCCCAACTCCGAGGGCGGGCGCACCACCCCGTCCGTCGTCGCCTTCGCCAAGGACGGCGAGCGGCTGGTGGGACAGGTGGCGCGCCGGCAGGCCATCACCAACCCCGAAAACACCGTCTTCTCGATCAAGCGCTTCATGGGCATGCGCTACGGAGAGGTGGAGACCGAACGCAAGCGGGTGCCGTACAAGGTGGCCCGCGACGGCCAGGACCGGGTGGTCGCGAACCTGCCGAACGGCGGCAAGTCCTTCACGCCTCCCGAGATCTCGGCCGTGATCCTGCAGAAGATGCGGCAGACCGCCGAGGACTACCTGGGCACCTCGATCACCGAAGCCGTGATCAC
>CAZTOF010000296.1:0-4119 GCA_964615515.1 uncultured Gemmatimonadaceae bacterium | reverse complement strand
TCGGAGTTGAAGTGGACCGTTGCCCCGGCGTCGACCGACAGCGACGCCGGACCGTGCGCCACCCCGTCGTCGTCGAAGGCGAGGATTTCCACCACAGCCGAATCCCCGCTTCGGTTCATCACCCGAACGAAGCCCTGCTGCGCGGAGCGTGAAGCGGCTGGGAACAGCGACACATGGTGGGGTGGGTCGTCGAGCCGCTCAAACGTGACGCGGTGGCCAGACTCCGCAACGTGCACCCGCATCCGTTTCCCGCCGATGGTCGCTTCGTCCCCATGGGAATACCTCTCCGGCGAATCGTAGCTGAGGTCACAGTCCAGAACATGGTCTCCGTTAGCATTCACGCACACATAGTCGTCAGCGCCGGTGAACAGGCCGTCGATGTCGCGGTCAACCGTCATCACGAGAACAGTTGAACCGTCCGGAAGTTCGGCGTTTCCAAACCACCCGCCACCTTGGCGAATCTCAGGCAGCTCGCGATAGGAACCTAGAATGTAGGGCAGCGTCACTCCGGAAGCGTAGGTCACCTCGAGCCGAAGAAGAAGGTTACGGTCATAGGATAAATAATCGGCATGTGTTCCGTAACGGAAGTCGTGGGATTTGCGTGCCGGGGGGCCGTCGTCGGAGAGATCGCCGTTATTGTTTCGATCTATGTGCAGCAGGCTGACGCCATCCAGGTGGTCGATCATGAACTGGATATCAGGAGACGGGCCGTTGCCCAATGTGATTTGACCGTACTCTTGAGACTGTCCGGCAGCTTGCGGGTAAATGTGGGTAGAGGGCTTCCCCGAATGCATCCACGCTCGCTTTCTAACCCAAGGCCAGATTATGCCGTGCGGTCTTATACTCTCAAAAAGCTGTTCCGGGAGGTGCGCCAAGAGCTGAAGGTGGGGGCGCGGTGTTCCAGCTTTAGGCTGCGGATCATTGGCATCTGAGAGGCCATCGTTATCATCATCAACATCCAGATTATCGCCAATGCCGTCCTTGTCCGTGTCAAGCCATTCGTGGGGGTACTTCGGAAAAGCATCCTCATTATCCGGCACACCGTCCCCGTCGTCGTCATCATCCAACCTGTCCGCGATGCCGTCCCCATCGGAATCCACGCTCAGGCTGCGGTCAAGCGGGAAGGCGTCAATAACGTCCTCAACCCCGTCGCTATCGTCATCTCGGTCGGCTGCGTTGCCCACTCCGTCGGCGTCGGTGTCGATAGTTTCGAACCTGTCGAGCGGCGCGCCGTCCCGCAGGTCAGGAACGCCATCACCGTCATCATCATTGTCAGCACCATTTCCAATTCCGTCACCATCGGTGTCGAGGTATTCGGAGCCATCACTCGGAAAGGCGTCAATGGCGTCCGGAACACCGTCGCTATCCGCGTCCGGCGCACCGGCTGCCGCGCCAGCGGCACGGAATCGATTGTCCAGAACAAAGATGCCCCTCCCATCGGTCAAGTAAACATCGCCGCGAGTGCGGTCAACGGCCACCCGATGTTGTGCATGTTGTTCGCTTAGGCTCCGCCGTCCGTTCTCTCCGCCGTAATTGCCGATCGTGGGAAACCAGCCGATGGCTGCGCCCCCGGCGATTCGGCGCCACTGCCCATCCGCACCGCGCAGCTGTCCTTCGCCTAACCCATAGCCGTCGCCAACAACAAGCAGGTCTTCGTTCCCGATCGCCGTAACTTCAGTCAAATGCGAAAAAGCAGAGTGGTCTGGTAGGCGCTCCTCGTTCCATGTGGTTCCGCGATCGGTGGATGTGACGACGCGGTAGCTTTCGTACTCAAGATCAGGGACCAATCCAAAGAACGCATGACCATTCCAAGCTAAGGAAGTCAGGTTATCGTTGTAAGCAAAGGGGTTTTCGTAAGCACAAGTGTTTGAAGACACAGACCTCACGCAGTTCCAATCGTTGCCCGTTGCCAACCCAAGCCACTTCGGCCCGCGAGATACCTCGTCTGTCAAAAAGAGGAACGCCGATTGCGCAGCCAGTTGAATCGGGCTGGGAGCGGCTAGGGTGAAGCCACCACGGTCCCCACCGCTGCCGAAGGGCTTTCCCAACGGTGACCAAGATAACCCCGTGTCCCCACTGACATACACCTCCTGCGCCCGTTCGGGGTTCTGAGCCACTGCATAGAGGTTTCCGTCGATGTCCGTCGTAACGTTGGAGAGCCTGGCGCCACCTTCCAATGCCACCCGATGGAAACTGCCCCCGCCATCTTCCGAGCGATACAGCGCTTGGGAGCCATCCTCGCTCGCAGCGATCACCAAGGTGCCGTCAACAGCGTCGATGTCGTGAACGTCAAGCGGGATCCGCCCCACGGCCTCAAGACTCTGCCCCCGGTCCACACTGCGCCAGAGCCCAGCGAGGCTGTCTGTTTTGGCTTGCCTTGCCACCCAAAGCGCGCCATCACGATCCACTGTGATGCCCACCAGTTCATCCATCAGGGACACACGCTTAAAGTGCGGTGCGGACGATTCCTTCGACAGGCCGGTTCCGTTAAGCAGCCACTCCACGGCGCTTTCTTCGGTCACGTCGCCCGATGAGCAATGACCGCCGTCAGCTTGCAAATCCCCCGCCGTTTCGAGGCCGACGGTGTACCTGTAGTATCCGTACTGGGCCAGCCCATGCCCGTAAAGGAAGTCCTTCTTCGTGGAGCGGACGAACACCCTGAACTTTCGACGGAATTCGTCTGTAGGATTCCAAGTCGTCGGAGGGAATGGCAGGTTGAAAGCATTGCAGCCACAATCCAACAACATGCCGCCCCCGTAGTTCTCTGCATAGCTGAGCATGAAATCATTCAAAAAGCATGTCCCTTGCGACCCACCCGAAAAGAGAACCTGATCGAGGTTCACTCGGAACCGCTGACCGAACCCGCTCTGAAGCAACTCGTGAACAAGTCCTAGGTCGGCACCCCTCCAAGAACGGACCCCATGCCCATGGTAAGGGCTGACCACACTATGCCAGCCGCTTTCTGGTCCTGCCTCTGGGGAAGCAACGACCACAGGAACGAGGTCAAACCTCCACGCAAGATGGCGGATGTACGGGAAAAACCAATCAAGCATGTTCTCCTGCGTACCCGTGTTGTTGCCATGGAAGAAGATCAGCACCCCGCGGGGCACGTCGGCGCTCCACCCAGCCTGCAATTCGTATCTGAACTTGATCGTCCTGCCGTTGGAGCCAGTGAATTCTCCGTCCACCGACAGCGCGGCGGACGGGAACAGCAGGCAAGTGACAACTAGGACAGTCGAAAAACACGTTCGAGTCACTTGCGGTTTCAATTCGCTCAACGCTCCTTTTGTTTGGCGAGAATGACAACACCTTCGGTGAATCCATATCCATATCCATATCCATATCCCCATCCCCATCCCGGACCACTTTTCGCTTCACGAGCGTACTTGTAGGCCCCGGATGTAACTGGTGTGATCGCAGTTACTTCAAAACCGTCCTGATTCAGGATTTGTGCTTTCTTCGCGATGTCCTTGGCCAACTTCTCTCCATCAACTAGTCGGTCGGAGTATCCGGTTTGTTGCCACTCCTTTCGTTTTTCATATTTGGTCTTTTTGCCGAAAAGACCTTTTTCCTCCCCTACTGGCACCTTAACGTTGACCTCTTTTCCGATGGGGGCAAACGATGCCGGAACATACTCAATACGGTTCATAGCTCCTCCAAACTGAAGTGGCTGAGTGTGTTTGGACAGTTTGAGGGCAAAGCTGAGGATTGCTTTCGTGTTGGTTAATCGCCCTCGTTTCGATGCTGCATCTTGCCCCATTGTGTTTGGAGCGGTCAAGCTGGTCGGGGGATGGTTGAGGGGAACGCTCTTCCCCCCTTGAGCATCGCCCCGCAAACACTTAGCCTCAGCAAATACGCAGCCGGATTCGCCGGGACAAGCGAAACAGGGAGGACAGCAATGGACGTGCGTGCAGCCGTGGCATTCGAGGCGGGCCAGCCGCTGGAGATGGCGCCCGTGCAACTGGAGGGGCCGCAGGTTGGCGAAGTGCTCGTGGAGATCAAGGCCACGGGACTGTGCCACACCGACGCCTACACGCTCTCCGGCGCCGACCCGGAGGGCTTGTTTCCCGCCATCATGGGACATGAAGGCGCCGGGGTGGTGGTGGAGGTTGGGGCGGA
>CAZTOF010000295.1:0-2693 GCA_964615515.1 uncultured Gemmatimonadaceae bacterium | reverse complement strand
CTGACGAACGGAGGCCGAATCGGAATGCTCTGACCGGATTCCGTGGCTGCGGGGCCGCCCACGCGCCGACACCGGCACCGTTTCCGGCCCCGGATGATTCGTTGTGGATGTCTGGCGGCTTTGTGGTGGGTCCCGGACGCTGTGGCGTGTCAGGGCCGTGTCAGGGCGGCGATGGCCTCGCGGCGGTCGAGCTGCAGCCGGCGCCGGGTTTCGGCGAGGCTCTCCGTCTCGCGGCGGTTGGCGAAGACCACCGCGAGCGCGATGTTGTTGAGGCTGGCCCGGTTCGCCGGGCCGTGGCCCGTGCGGGTCAGGCAGGCGTCCTCACCGTAGACGCAGTCCCTTTGTCGATGGTTGAGATTTTCCACCGCCCAGTGGCCGCGATTGAGCCGCAGCAGCTCTTGCGGCGACGCGGCCCCGGCATCGAGGGAGGTGATGAGGTAGACGGTCTCGGTGTAGTCCTTCTCGCCCTTCCCGGCGTCATCGGGGCCCTTCTTCAGCGGCTCCCGGTAGCGGGTGACGCGGGCGATCTGGCTGACGCCCGGATAGTTGACCAGGCCCTTCGGCGGGGTCAGGACGCTGATCGAGCGCTGCTCCAGCCGGCCATGCACCTTGTCGAGGTCCTCCGCGAAGCTGCCGGAGGCGTCGCTGTCCCAGTCGATGGTGTCGAGGAGGTCGAAGGTCTGCGACGCGTTGCCCTTGACGACGAAGACATAGTCCGCGCGTTGCGTGATCAGCTTCGCGGTCTTGCGCGTCGTGTGCAGCGCGTCGAGGGTGATCACCTTGCCGCTGATGTCGCAGCGCCCAAGGAGGTCGTGCGTGGCCGCCCGCTCGCCGCCGTCGTCGTCGAAGTTCAGCAGCGCGAAGGGGGCGCCGCTGTCATGGTCGACAAGGGCCACGGTCTCGTGATGGCCATCGCCGTTGCGGTTGGCGCCCCGGATGCGCTTGCCGTCGGCGGCGAGCGCCCGGGCGATGGGAAGCCGGGGCCGGGACCAGCGCCCGACCACGTCCTCAAGCGCCTCGGGGTCGACCGACTGGACGACCCGGTGGAGGGTGGACTTCGAGACCGGCTCGCGAAGCCCCGTCTTCGGGTTCAGCCACGCGCCGACGGCCTCCAGCTCCTCCTGCGACAGCGAGCGCGCGAACTGCGCGGCGGCGAGGCAGCCCTTCAGGTTGGCGAGCTCGGCGAGCACGTGCACGGTGAGCACGCAGGCCACGGTGTGCTTCTTTCCCTGAGCCCGCCGGAAGTCCGGCACCGCCGCCAGCTCGGCGTGCAGCGAGCGCATCGCCCCGGGGTCGCGGGGCGCCAGCCCGGGGTCGGCGGGCGGCGCCACGTCGCCCGGCAGCGGCTGCGGGCTCGAAAGCAGCGCCCGGGCGTCGGGCCTCAGCGCCTTGACGAAGATCGCCTTCGGCTTGTCGTGGGGGTCGGTGTAGCGCCCGTTGGCGCGGGCGAATCCCTTCGTCTCGCCCAGGCCCTCCCAGCCCGCCGCCGTGTACATCGTGCCGGCAAAGGCCTGCGGGTCGCAGAACGTCTCCGCCAGGAGCACCCCGTGGCCGTGCGCCTCCAGCCAGTCGTCGCACAGCCGCCGCGTCATCCCCGCAAGGAAGCGCGAGGCGAGGTTCGGGAAGACCCCGGGCTCGGAGAGGAGCAGGAACCGGGTGTTGTTCGCCACCATCTCGAGCCGACGGAACTGCTGCTGCGGCTTCCAGCCGGTCCACCTGTCGCGGGGCGCGCACTTGAAGGCGCCGTTCTGCCACGCCGCCAGACCCAGCCACCGGCGCCCGAAGGTCGCGACGTAGCGCAGCCCGCGCCCCGCCAGCCGGCGGAAGCCGAGGTAGTGGTGCGCGTCCATCAGCGCGTCCCACAGCGGACGCTCCTGCGGCGTCGCCACACGGACCTCGACCTCGGACAGGGCATACCCTTCGGGAGGCTCCCGGTACACCGGGCAGGAGTCCATGCGCTTGCGAATCGACATGCCGGGAGCATGACGCATCCAGCGCGGGAACGCCAGAGGAAACTGCCGGCCCCACATCCGCGCGCGTGTCACGCATGGAGGCCCGACGTCAAGAGAAATCAAGCGTGGGAAAGCCCTGCTTCCTGAATCACTTCCTGAATCACTGGCGTTGACATCGCCGAAACGATGCGCCTACTATTCCGCCTGCGCACGACGACATCCTTGAGTCAGCGCGGGTCTTCGCACGGCACGATCCTGTTTGGCCGGGGGGGGAGGGGAACCCCATCTCCCCCGGCCCTTCAGGGTAGAGACCGGGGGAGGCCACTGACACGAATCGGCGTGTGTACGTGCAGCGAGACCTATATTCAAGGAGAAACAAATGGATAAGAGAACGTTCGTTGGGCTGTGCGCGGCCCTTGCGTTCGTCGCAGGGTCCCCCGGGGCGCATGCGGTAAAGATTTTGGATACGGCCCCCACTACCAGGGCGGACGTCGAGGCTGCCCCCGAGAGCATCACCTACGCCTCGGAAACGCTGCTGACGACCGCGGTGACCGAGGTGGACGGCAGCTCGACGAAGTATTACAACGTCGGCGCCGATGCCGAGACCCTCGTCGTCTCCTTGCCGGGCGATGTTCCAGCGAGTGCGGGGGATACCTACCTTGTCAGCGTCGCCTTGGACGGCATGGTGTTCCGAACGGCACTGACCGACACCTCTTTGGCGGCTGATGGGTCGGGGGGGAC
>CAZTOF010000294.1:0-3625 GCA_964615515.1 uncultured Gemmatimonadaceae bacterium | reverse complement strand
GCACCCCCCGCGTCCCGTTCCGGGGCCATCGCGCGCGAAATCGCCGAGCAGAACGCGCAATCACAGATGACCGACAACCGTGTCGAGTTCGAAGGCGTGGACAAGAGCTACGACGGCCGCACGCTGGTCGTGAAGGACTTCAACCTGATCATCCGCAAGGGTGAATTCGTTACGCTTCTGGGTCCGTCGGGATCGGGCAAGACCACGATCCTCATGATGCTGGCCGGGTTCCAGGCGCCCACCGCCGGCACCATCCGCATCGATGGCCGTTCGGTCGAGGACCTGCCGCCCCGCAAGCGCGGGATCGGTATGGTCTTTCAGAACTACGCGCTCTTCCCCCACATGACCGTGGGCCGCAACCTGGCGTTCCCCCTGGAGGTGCGGGGACTGGACGGCGAAGAGCGTGAGAGGCGGGTGAAGCGCGCGCTGAGTCTGGTGCGCCTCGAGGGTCTGGAGGACCGCAGGCCCGGGCAGCTCTCGGGAGGGCAGCAGCAGCGGGTGGCGATCGCGCGGGCGCTGGTCTTCGAACCCGACCTGGTGCTGATGGACGAGCCGCTGGGGGCGCTCGACCGCAGTCTGCGCGAAGAGATGCAGTACGAGATCCGCCGCATCCACCGACAGCTGGCCGTCACCGTGGTGTACGTGACGCACGACCAGCAGGAGGCGATGGTCATGTCGGACCGGATCGCGGTGCTGAAGGATGGCGTGGTCGAACAGATCGCCGCCCCGGAGGCCCTCTACGAGGAACCGGAGCGTGCTTTTGTCGCACGGTTCATCGGCGAGAACAACCGCCTGCGGGGGCGCGTGGTGACCGCCGAGGGCGGCCTGTGCGAGGTGGAGGTGGGCACGGAACGGATTCGTGCCCTGCGCATTGCCGGCTGCCAGCCGGGCGACGAAGTGACGCTCTCGATCCGCCCGGAACGGGTCGTTGTCAACCCGGAACCGGGTGTTTTCGGCAACCAGGTGGGCGGCACGGTCCGGGACCTCGCCTTTCTGGGCGACCACCTCCGCGTTAGAATGGACGCCTGTGGCCGCCGGGACTTCATCGCCAAGATCCCCAACATCGCCGGGCACGGCGCGATACTGGTCGGAGACACGGTGCGCATCGGGTGGACCGTGACCGACTGCCGGGCCCTCGACATTGAATCGAAAGGACAGTAGCAGAACATGACGACAGCAACGCTCCGCTTCGTCCCCCTTCCCGCGGTGGCCCTCCTGGCCATTGCCGTGGCGGCCCCGCTGCAAACCGCGGTCGCCCAGTCGCTCACCGCGGTGGGTTGGGGCGGCGCCTACGGGAGGGCCGTCCAGATGGGTGTCAACCGTCCCTTCGCGGATTCCACGGGGATACGCGTCCACGTGGAGGACTACAACGGCGGGCTGGCGCAGATCCGGGCCCAGGTGGAGGCGGGCAACGTCCATTGGGACGTGGTGGACCTCGAGATGGCGGACGCGGTGCGCGGTTGCGACGACGGGCTGCTGGAACCCATCGACATCACCACCCTGCCCCCCGGCGCGGACGGCACGCCCGCCGAAGACGATTTCGTTCCGGAAGGTCTGAGCGAGTGCGGAGTCGGCCTGATCTACTGGTCCACCGTGTACGCCTACAACGCCGACAACATCGAAGGGGTGAAGCCGACGACGATCGCCGACTTCTTCGACCTGGAGACGTTCCCCGGGAGGCGGGGAATGCGCCGCATCCCGCAGGCCAACCTCGAGTTCGCGCTCATGGCCGACGGCGTGCCGCTGGACTCGATCTACGCCACCCTCGACACGCCCGAGGGGCTGGACCGGGCCTTCCGCAAGCTGGAGACCATCAAGGACCACGTGGTCTGGTGGGAGGCGGGCGCGCAGCCGCCGCAGATGCTGGCCGACGGCGAGGTCGTCATGAGCACGGCGTACAACGGACGCATCTTCAACGCGCAGATGCTCGAGGCCCAGCCCCTGGTGATCGTGTGGGACGGACAGCTGCTCGACGTGAACGTTCTCGGGATCGTCGCGGGAACACCGAGGATGGAAGTGGCAAGGCAATACCTGACCTTTGCCACCACCGCCGAGTCGCAGGCGCGCATCGGCAGCCGGATCTCCTATTCTCCCGCCCGCAGGTCCGGCGCGCCGCTCGTGACGACGCACGTGGTCACCGGCCTGGAGATGGCCAGGCACATGCCGGCGAACCCCGAGAACGTGAAGCGCTCCGTGCGGTACGACTGGCAGTGGTGGGCGGACAACCAGGACGATCTGATCGAGCGCTTCGCCGCCTGGCTGACGCGTTGAACCGTTGAGCACGCCGGGCCGGGGGCGGCTGCGGGCGCTGGGGCTCGTCCTGCCCCTTCTTCTCTTCATCCTGATCACCTTCGTCGCGCCGCTCGCGACGATGCTGCTGCGGAGCGTACACGACCCCGTCGTGGCGGACGCCCTGCCGGCGACGGTCGCGACGCTGGACGAATGGGACGGAGAGGGGCTTCCCCCCGAGGCTGCCTACGCGGCCCTGGCGGGGGAACTCGTCGAGGCTCGGGAGAAGCGGACCCTGGGGAAGGTCGCCGCGGCGGTGAACCGCGTGCAGAGCGGGCTGCGGAGTCTCTTCACGCGAAGCGCGCGTGAGCTCCGCGGCGTTACCGCGGGGCCCTGGCGGGATGTGATGGAGGAAATCGATCCGGCGTGGACCGACCCGGGAACCTGGCACGCCATTCGCGCGACCGGCCACCGGTTCACGTCACGGCACTACCTCAACGCCCTCGACATGCAGCGGTTGCCGGACGGTTCGGTGGTGCGGCAACCCGAGGAACGGCGCATTTACCTGCCGCTGCTCTGGCGCACGCTGATGGTCAGCGCGGTGATCACCGCCCTTTGCCTGCTCCTGGGCTATCCGCTTGCGCACTTCATCGCCCACGCTCCCCAGCAACGCGCCAACATCCTGCTGGCGCTCGTCCTGATCCCGTTCTGGACCTCGCTGCTGGTGCGCACCACCGCCTGGATCGTGCTGCTTCAGACGCAGGGCGTGATCAACGACGTCCTGGTCGCCGTCGGGCTCGTTGGCGACGACGGCCGCCTCTCCATGATCTACAACATGACCGGGACCATCGTCGCCATGACCCATGTGCTGCTGCCGTTCATGGTGCTGCCGCTCTACTCGGTGATGCGCGCGATTCCGGGCCAGTACATGAACGCGGCGTCCTCGCTGGGAGCCACGCCCGCGCAGGCGTTCCGCCGCGTGTACTGGCCGCAGACGCTGCCCGGAGTGGGCGCGGGCTCGCTGCTCGTCTTCATCCTGGCGATCGGCTACTACATCACGCCGGCGCTGGTGGGCGGAAGCAAGGGCCAGCTCATCTCCAACATGGTCGCGTACCACATGCAGACCTCGCTCAACTGGGGCCTCGCGGCGGCGCTCGGCGGCATCCTCCTGGCGGGGGTGCTCGTGCTGTACATGCTCTACGACCGGCTCGTGGGCGTCGAGCGCCTGAGTCTGGGATGACTACGGGGACGGGGTTGCGATGAGCGCGGCGTCCAGCCCGCAAGCCGCGCCGTTCGCGCTGGGCCGCATCTTCCGCCCGGGCGCGATCGGCCGGGGCGCCTACGTGGGGTTCTGCGCGCTGGTGCTGGTGTTCCTGGTGGCGCCGATCCTCGTGAT
>CAZTOF010000293.1:0-1734 GCA_964615515.1 uncultured Gemmatimonadaceae bacterium | reverse complement strand
GAAACCACCACCGAGCCTGCAGACTGCATCACCGTCACCACGACCGTGCCGGACACGTCGCCCGCCGCCGCGGTCACCGTTGTCGTTCCCCCGCCCACGGCCGTCACGAGTCCCGCTGAGTCCACCGCAGCCACGAGCGTGTCGCCGCTCGCCCACGAGACAAGGGTCCCGGTCATCGCGCGCCCGATCTGGTCCCGCACCTCGACCGCCAGTTGCGCGGTCTGCCCGAGCGCCGTAAGCGCCACCGAATCCGGTGCGAGCGCAATGGTTGTCGGCAGCGGGGGCACCACGCTCAGTTCGGCTCCGCCCGTCACCTCCGATACCGTGGCCATCACCACGGCGCCGCCTTCGCCCACGGACTCGACCAGTCCCGAGTCGTCCACCCTGGCCACAAGGGTATCGCTCGACGACCAGGAGAACTCCGGGCCCGCCACGTCGTAACCGTTCGCGTCCGTGGCTCCCGCCACCAGACGCACCGTGTCGCCGAACGCCACCAGCGTGTCCGCCGCTGGCGACACGGCGACCACGCTCACCACCTGGGCCACGGTCACCGCGGCAGTCGCGGACACCGTGCCCGCCGTTGCCGTGATGGTCGCGCTCCCGTTCGTCGTCGCTGTCACCAGCCCTGAGCCGTTCACCGGGGCAACCGAGGCGTCGCTGCTCGCCCACACGACCCCCGTTCCCGCCATCACCTGTCCGTTCTGGTCGCGCACCTCCGCGGTGAGCCGGACCGTCTCCTCGAGGGCGGTCAGCGTGGTGGAAGCCGGACTGACTGTCACGGTGTTGGGGACGAGGGCCGGAGGAGGCGGAGGCGGCTCCACGGCGCCATCGCCGCAGGACAGGACCAGCAGGGCGGTTCCGGCGACGACCCCCGCCGCCCGCGGCCGTGCGGCCTTGTGCGAGTCTGCCCATCTCGCCGCGTTACTTCCCTGACCACCCTCCATGAGCCGCCTCGACCGCCTGCGGGTCTCTCGTCGCACTGTCCGCTCTTTTCGCACCCGATGTCGTATCCGTGTTTGATATGCGCCACTATCGACAGCGAGCATTGCGCGATATGCTGGTTCAGGATCGTGAGATTACCGTGATCAACACACATCCAGCAACCGCCGGGGTGACCGGTTGCGTTGCCCGCGGGGCTGCCAACCTCCTTCAGGTCGGTTCGGGTTGGACAAGACCTGCACTTTGTCCGGGCGAAGACCGTCGGCTATCTTTTTCAGCCATGAGGCCCCAGGACTTTTCCCACCACGTCAGGCGCCCTCCCTTCCTGACTGTCCTGGGACCCTTCGCGCTGGGCCTCCTGGTCTCCGCCTACTTCGTGGCGCGGACCATCTTCGATTTCTCGTGGGACAATCTGGCGCTTGCGATTCTGGCCCTCCTGGTCGCCTTCGTGATCCCGCAGTCGCGCCGCCATGCGTGTCCCGTTCAGGACAGATTGATCAGGCTCGAGGAGCGGCTGAGGCTGAAGGAGCTGCTGCCGGACGTACCCGCATCCCGAATCGACGCCATCCCTACCGACCAGCTTATTGCGCTCCGCTTCGCCTCGGACGGCGAGGTGGAGGAGTTGGTCCAGCGGATCTTCTCCGGCGAGCTCGTCAGCCAGCGGGAGATCAAGCAGGCCGTGCGCGAGTGGAGACCGGACCACGAGCGGGTGTAGGCAACCGGAAGGACCGCCACCCCGACGAACCTTCGCCGGACGACCATTTGTCAAACGACCCGTCGCGGGAGGTGCGTGGC
>CAZTOF010000292.1:0-2724 GCA_964615515.1 uncultured Gemmatimonadaceae bacterium | reverse complement strand
CCCCGGACCGGCCATTTCCGGTCTCGCACCTGCCCGGCGGGTTGCAAAACGCCGCTCAGCCCCCCATCCTACCCTCCGACCCGGAGTTTCATGAATAATGCGGGGTCATGGGCGCCCGGTACCCCTACTACCTCCTCGCCGACAGCCGCGAAGGCCAGAAGAAGGAAGCCCAAATCACGCGCAGGGTCCCGTCCAACGAGCCCACCTACGGTCGCATCCGTCAGGGATTCGTCTACCAGCGGGTCCCCCACATCACCCTCAAGCAGATCGCCAACAACGCCGAGATCGACGTCATCTGGGAGCGGCACCAGGAAACACTCGTGCGCCTCCGCCAGGACCTGAACGCGGCACTCGGTGAATCCTGGGAGGAATGGCAGATCCCGCGCGACTCGGACGACGAATGGATCACCGAGGCCAAGGAGCTCCACGCCGCCTGGTGGAAGGCCCGCATCGCGCGTCAGAAGGACATCGACGCCTCGATCGCCGCCAACGCCCCCTTCGAGTACCTCTACGACAAGCCGTACGAGGACAGGAAAGCCGTCCGCGTCGCCGGTCCGTTCACCGTGGAGAGCCTGTCCCCCCACCGCCTTCTCGCCGTCGACGAGAACGACGAGCTGATCGACAAGGTGGCCGAGCCTTCGACCGTCGATTACGGCGAAACGCGGGACTTCGCCGCCATCATGCTGGAGAACCTCCGCATGTCCGGCGTCCAGCAAGCACGGAAGAGCGACCGGATCACGTTCTCCTCCGTCACCGGGTGGCCGGGTACGTACATCTGCGCCGAAGGCCACTACCAGGACAGGAATCGCTTCCGGCGCTCCGGTATCATGATCGGCCCCGAGTTCGGCACCGTATCGCGCCCGGATCTAGTTGCGGCGGCCCGGGAGGCGGCCGAGTGCGGCTTCGACGCGCTCATCGCCTGCGCCTTCAGCTACGACGCCGCGTGCTCCGACCTCGACAAGCTCGGCCGGATGCGAGTCCTCAAGGCCCGCATGAACGCCGACCTCCACATGGCGACCGATCTCAAGCAGACGGACGCGGGGAATCTCTTCGTCGTCTTCGGCGAGCCCGACATCCAGATCCACGACGCGCCCGACGGTGAGATCTCGGTCGAGGTAAGGGGGATCGATGTCTTCGACCCCGCCAAGGGCGAGATCCGGAGCGACGATGTGGACGGAATCGCCTGCTGGTTCATCGACACCGACTACGACGAGGAGAGCTTCTTCGTCCGACATGCGTACTTCCTGGGCGCGAGGGATCCCTACAAGAGTTTGAAGACCTCTCTCAAGGCCGAGATCGACCGGGAGGCTTGGGAATCGCTCCGCCGGGCCCGGTCACGGCCCTTCGCGAAACCCCGGACGGGGAGGATCGCGGTCAAGGTGATCAATCATCTCGGGGACGAGGCGATGAAGGTGTTCCGGGTGTGAGCGGCGGCGGGGATTCGCTCTCCGTGACTCGGTGCCTCCCCGAGCTGGTCCCGGTCTCGAACGGCCAGAATGTTTCTGGTCGGCGGGTGGTGCGCCGCGTGTTCCGCTTCCGTATCCCCGGGCCGCCCCACCCCCGGAGTCCCATGCGGCGGACCTCCCGGCTTGCGGGACACGACGCCACCGCAAGAAATGCCCTCGACAAGCTCACTTTATGAAGAACGCAGGATGACTCCGTTTCGCACTCCGTATCAACGAATAGCCGAACGTCTCGACATCCGTGGCGCCATCCGTGCTGCCTCGGCGCGGAACGACCTTCTTCCCCCAAGACCGGAAGACAAGGCGGGAGGTGAACTCGGCAAGCGGTTCTCGGAGTACCTAGTCCGGGAGTTGGAAACCGGTGGATACGATCCGACTCCCGCCCATATCATCGCTGTACCGAAGTCCCAGATAGGAACGCGGCCTGCGGCTCTACTGCCTTTTCCGGATCGCGTCGTCTATGAAGCCATCGTCAATGTTCTCAGACTGCGGGTCACTCGCTTTCTCCTTGGGCACGATATCGTCTATTGGCCACGCGGCAACGGCGCTGACGACAAGAACTGGACGACGTTCGAGCGCTCCGTGCTTGAACAGAACGGACAGTATATCGTGTGTTGTGACATCGCGGGATTCTATGAGTCTATCAACCACAATACCTTGGCCAGTGCAGTTGTGCAGGCTACCGGGTATCGCGACATTGCCGACGCATTGGTACACTTTCTGCACCGAACCATGAGCGGGACTCGTGGGCTACCACAGGGCCTTGCAGCGTCAGATACGTTGGCGACCGTATACTTGGCCCAGGCCGATCGCGCCATGATCCGCAACGGCTTCACGTATACACGGCATGGCGATGACGTCCGGGTTTCGGTGGATTCCTATAGTCACGGATGTAGGGCAGCTCGGGTCATGGAAGCGGAACTCCGGAAGTGCGGACTGTTGCTAAATGGTAGCAAGACTCGCGTCTTCAGACGGAGTACCTACGAGGCGTCATTGGTCGTATACGAAAGAGAGTGGGCCAAGGCAAAGAAATCGTTTATTGAGGAAACCGCGGCTCAGTTGCGAAAGGATCAAGGGGCGTTTGAAGAGGCGTTAGCACGATTCGATCTGGAAGAACTGGGGGTTCTTCCCCCTTTCTGGTGGGTAGCAGGTCATGCGCGTAGGCCATCGGGGTAGAGGTCGAGGCCGCCGAGGTGGAAGAGGATGGCGTTCGCGAAGCGTTCCCGGTTGCGAAAGCCGCGGCTGCGGACCTTCACGGTCT
>CAZTOF010000291.1:0-1961 GCA_964615515.1 uncultured Gemmatimonadaceae bacterium | reverse complement strand
GGGTCCACGGCGCGCCTCTTGGGGCCATGGGGGACGGGCGACGGACGGAACCAGAATAGGCCGGGCGGGCGGAAGCCGAAACGGGGGAAGCGGTCTCCGGGCTCGCGCGGGCTCAGCAGTACGGGCTACGCAGAGTGGGAGGCGGAAGTCGACCCCGACCGGATCCTGAATCCGTGATCCTGCTGGACACCCACGTCCTGCTCTGGTCACGCCTCGCCCTCCCCCACATCGGACCCACCTGCAGACTGCTCATGGAGCAGGGACTGCGCGAGGGCTCGCTTGCGGCATCGGCGTTCTCGTTCTGGGAGATTGCCATGCTGCTCGAGAAAGGACGCATCGACCTGGGCCACGACATGAGGGCCTGGCGGACACGGCTACTGGATGATGGCCTCGTGGAAATCCCGGCCGATGGAGACGTTGCCATTCGGGCCAACGGGCTGACCGGCTTTCACGCCGATCCCGCCAACCGCCTCATCGTGGCCACGGCACTTGGCGGACACACCCTGGTCACTGCCGACGAGCGCATCCTCTCATGGAGCGGCCGCCTCGACAGGCTGGACGCACGCCGGTAGCGCGCCCGCCGCCCGGAAATCTACGGGCCATCCCCCTGCTTTGCGACGTCATCCCTGGACCGCCGGAAGGTGCGCGTCGTCGATTCACTTCACCTCTGGACAAGCGCTGGGAAGAACCCGCCCCGGCGCTGCTGGCCATCCCGATTTCTGGCGCCCAGCCGCCGTTACTGCGGGTCCCCGGTTGTCGCAGTCGCAATCCCTCTCCAAAACCTCGCACGGACCTCATGCTTGGCGTCTTCGGAGAGCGGGTCCCCGAAGCGGGCCGCGGCGTTCTTCACCAACCAGATGTCGATCGACTGCGGAATCCGGGGCCGACCTGCGAGGATTCTAGAGACTGCCTCCGGGTCGAGGTCACCTCGCGTAGCTTGACCATAAGCCTCGCCAAACTCGGTCGGGCTCGCATTCTCATCGACGGCGACGGAACGAGTCAGGTGGGGTCTTCCCATACTCTCGTTGGTATGCGACAGGAATCTGGTGCAATCCGAGGGCGACAACGTGATGATGTCATCGGCTTCCCGAACGAGCGTCGCTGCCTGGTTGGATTGGTCCGGTCGCGGTTCGATCCCGAGCAGAATCACAGCAACGCCAAACTCCTGCGCCTCGACAACCCCCTCTCGTACATCCTCGTCTCCGCTCATGAGATAGACCGTGCTCACCGCCCGGTTCCGCGAGAGAACGATTAGATCCCGAACGATGCGCGAGTCAACTCCCTTCTGGCCGTGCTTTGACAGACGGCCCAGACGAAGCTTGACGCCTTGCTGCCCACCGATTTGGAGCTGATCACTGGTCGGTACCGCATCAGGAGCCCCGTCGTACCAGTAAGTCCTCAAATGCGCTTGGTCGCAGTGGTTGCCGCAGCGAGGCTGAACAAAAATGGGGCCCCCGCTAAGGCGGGGACCCCAATAACAGGGCCGGAGAGGCCCCAGTCAAGACTCGTTACTGCCAACTACACTATGTCCTGCGTACAGGCTCCGCGACACCCGACGCGCTCTTCGTTTCGGAGGGCAGCCCGGCAAACGCTTCGAAAAGGGCTCTCCGGTGCACCGCCCGCGCCAGCGGGCGAGGGCCTGATAGGACCGGAGAGCGGGTCGGCGCCCTCCTGCCGACCAGTCTCTGGATCTTTCCGTTTCTGCGTGTCCCTCCCCGCGAACCCTGCGGATGGGCGGCGGGCAACGGCCCCACCTGACGCAGACGAACTGAGCGCGCTGACGGGGCGCCCCCGGAGAGCTTGCGCCCGATGCTCCGGCAGCGCCCGAGCCGCCCCGGACGCCCACACCCGCGCCTGCCGCTCCGGGTCGCGCGCCGCAGGCAGCCGCCCTCAGGCGTCTTTCGCAGCCACGTACAGCCGACCCCCACCCCGCCGGAACTCCGCCGCCTTCTCCCTCATCC
>CAZTOF010000290.1:0-1595 GCA_964615515.1 uncultured Gemmatimonadaceae bacterium | reverse complement strand
CCCCACCCACCACGACAGGTGAAGAGCCCAAAGGTCTTGAACCACACATCGTCCGACATGCCCCGCAAAAAGTCCGCAGCGGGATAGAAATCAGGCACGTAGAAGGCTTCGTCAACCGCCGCCCGCGCTTCGTCGCGTGAGAGCGAGGCCCCGGATCCCTGCGCCTGGCCGACCAACCCCTGCACAAGCCACTCCGCGTAGTCCTCCAGCACCGCTGGCAAAAACGGGATCGGGCGGCGGGCCAGACGCTCCTTCCAGACCGTGTCGCCGGTAGCGGAGATCTCCGTCAGTTCGAGTAAACCCGGCCCGAGGTTTTGTCGCAGGATCAGAACGCTCTCCGTGCCTGCGTCAAAGTGCCACGCGTCCGAGTCGTGGAATGGCTGCCTTGTGTGAACTCCCCAGAGATCCGAATGGTCATCGGGACGGCCGATGTTCAAATTTCGATTCCTCTGGTCGAACATGACAAGCGTGTCGATTGCCCAGCGGTCACCGTCCTGCACCAGGCGCAGCAAAGGTAGCTCGTGGATCGGATCGTCCCCGTGCCA
Organism: uncultured Gemmatimonadaceae bacterium; assembly: GCA_964615515.1. Lineage (GTDB taxonomy): Bacteria > Gemmatimonadota > Gemmatimonadetes > Longimicrobiales > Gaopeijiaceae > Bin94. The sequence continues at coordinate 1,050 of CAZTOF010000290.1, read as the reverse complement.
ACCCGCCATGACCCTCGCGGGAATCGCCGGAACCGCGAGAAAGCCCTCGCCTTCAAGCAGCAAACCGGGTTCGACCCGAAATCCGCGGAAACTGACGGACGGCGGAGGGAAGGAGACCGTCTTGAGGACAGAACCGTCGTCGGCGAAAAACGTGAAGCGCAGGAGGTCGCGAACGAAGAATCCGTCTTTCGTGAGGCCGATCTCGGCGGCCCTTCAAACTCGCCCGGCCCACCACCCCGCCCACCCAGGTCCAGGAGGTGCGCGCCCTCGGGGCTCCAGACGGAGAGGCGCTCAATGCTGCCCTCCAGGACCAAGACACGCGCGCCGTCGGACGAAACCTGAACGTCATCCACCCTCGTGAAGAGCGCGGCACCTTCGATCACATCGCCGAACTCGAAAGCGGCTTCGGTGATCCAGGTCTCGGCAGGCTCGTTGATGGTACCCTGGCCGTCTTGACAATTCAGAGCGAGTCCGGCAGCCAGTAGTGCGTGACTTGTTCGGAGCATCGGCCTCGCAATCACCCGACGGCCGGAACTACCGACCTTCGACCGCTTCCGGCAATAAGGACCCGGCCGATGGCTTCCCCGTCGCACTTCCTTCGCACGATCATCTGATCGCCCCTGGTGGCAACGTAGAATTGGCCGTCGGTACGGAGCATACGGCCGCTTTCCACGGCACTCAGCGCCTCGGCCCGCGCAAGCTTCGTCTTCTCACCTGCTCCTAGGCAGATTCCACCGCTGATCCAGCAATGGCAAACGTCTTCCATGAACTCCGGCCCTCCAGAATTCTTACAGATCTTCGCACCGTACCTAGCCGACCCGGCCGAATAACACGTTCGTCCCTCGTTACACCCGGGCCCACACGCGAAGCACACGGCAGAGGTTGGGGGCAGCGCGGTCTCCTCTATGGGGTGTCCGAGCTTGGCGCCGACCGACGTGCGGCGTGCTCGGTGCACCATGCTTTTGCCCTTAAGTGGGCGCGAGACCCGCGATTCGTTACATCAGCCCGATTCCCGGCGTGAACGGATCGGCCCCCTCACCACCCCTCCAC
>CAZTOF010000289.1:0-2065 GCA_964615515.1 uncultured Gemmatimonadaceae bacterium | reverse complement strand
ACCCGGGGCCGTGCGGTTGTTCCCAGACCCCGTGTCTACCGGTACCGCCCTGTTCACGTTCACCCCGCGATTCCTCGATGTCCCGCCGCAGGCGACCCGCCTCCGGAATCGCGTCCACCAGGCCGATCTGCTCCTGGACGGTGTCCGGCGCCGCGCCCCGGCAGAGCCCCCGCACCTTCCCGCGGGCGTTGCGAAACGACGGGGACAGGAATCGCCACCACTTGTCGCCATACGCGCGCAAGGCTTGGCGCACCTCTAACACGTCCTGGTCCCATGCCTCGGGGGTCTGCGACTTGCCGGTTCCCGGCGGCCCCTGGACGACCAGGTTGCGGTCGTTCACCGCGTCCAGGACGGCGAGCGTCTGTGAACTGTCCGCATCCAACACCGGGTGGAGGCCAGCGGCCGTGAGTTCGTCGCCTATGTGCCCGTCTTCGGAGACGGGTTCGGAGAGGAGAGCGAGGAGTTCGGGGGGGATATGGTGGAGGGGGTCGGCGGTGTCGTTGGTGTTCGGGAGGTCGTGGGCTCTGCGATCCTGAACGTCCGCCATGCGCCCAACATTCCTACCCGTTCCTTCATTTGTTTCTCCTCTTCCGGTTCTTTCCTTCTGGTGGGCGTCGGTGACGACGGCGACCGGGAGCGGGCCGGAGCCGGGGGTTTCGGAGGGTTCGCGGGCATCGGGTCGAGGCTGTCGATTGATACGCTATCCGGGTCAGGCGGGCAACTCGTCCAGGAACTCCGTCAGGGGCAGCACCTCGACCCCGTCGAGCAGTTGGCGCCGCTCCCCCAAGTAGACCACGATACGCCGCTTGACCCGGTCGGTGCGCGCCGAAAATGACGCCAGCCCCCGCAACATGCTCCGCGACACGCGACGCCCCGCCTTGACCTCGATTCCCCAGAGATCGCGTCCCACTTCGAGTACGAAGTCCACCTCGGCTCCGGACCTGGTCCGGTAGTGGAAGAGCGCGGCCTCCGGCCACAGGGTCCGCAGACGGCGGTGGAGTTCGCAGGCGACGAAGTGCTCCAGCAGGATCCCGCGCTCGTCGGACAGCGGTGCGTCGAGCGGTCTGCGGAGAAGCGCGTTGCGAACGCCGATGTCGAAGAGGAAGATCCGGGGATGTCCGACCGTGCTCGACCGGCTGGAGCCGCTCCACGCCGGCACCCGGAACATGATCAGCGTGTCCTCCAGGACCTCGATGTAGCGGCGGGTCGTTTCGTAGCCGAGTCCGGCCTGCCGACACAGTGCCTGTACGTTGAGGATGTGGCCCGAAGAGGCCGCCATCAGATCCAGGAGGCGTGAGAAGCCACCGAGGTTGCGTACGAGTGCCTCGGCCTGGATCTCCTCGCGGAGATAGGTGTCCGCGTAGCTGCGGAGGTCGGCGGCGCGCAGTTCCGCATTGCGTTCCGAATGGATTCCCGGGAGGGTGCCATGCGCGAGCGCGCGATCCAGGTCGAAGTCGCCGGCCAACTCGCAGGCGAGCAGCGGGTGCATCTGGTGGACATGGATCCTCCCGGGCAGGAGGTTCGCCTGTCCCCGTCTGAGCTTGCGGGCACTCGACCCGGAGAGGAGAAACCGGAAGCGGCCCGGGTGTTCGTCCAGAAAGACCTGCACCACATCGAGCAGGGCCGGGACGCTTTGCACCTCGTCCAGGAACACGGTGCGGACGTGGGGCGGTGCGGCATGGAGTTCGTGCTCGAGGCGCTCCGGGTAGGAGACGAAATCGCGGAAGACCCGTGGGTTGGCGAGATTCAGGGTGAGATCGGGTGCCAGGGAGGCCAGGAGGGTGGACTTGCCGACCTGCCTCGGGCCGAGGACCAGGACGCTGCGCTGGTTGGAGCGGAGGGTTTTGGCGAGCGTTCTTAGGTACATGTGGGTAGAATAGCGGGATTTTTACCCGCGAACAAGAACGGTATCCACCGAGACCAATGGGGATTATACCCTTGACTTGACGGGCTTCCGAAGAATGACCGATGATCGCATATTGAATGGAGAACGCCGGGTCGGGATATTGCGGTCCCTCACCGGCGCCTACCACGAACGAGAGAGCGTTCATGGCCTCCGAATCCA
>CAZTOF010000288.1:0-2086 GCA_964615515.1 uncultured Gemmatimonadaceae bacterium | reverse complement strand
GAAACGCAGAGCGAAGCGGTCCAGCGCGGATGCACCGCCGCTCGAATGCCGGGAGGATTTTGTCCACGGGCTGCCAGGGTGGCGGCCATGGCATGGAACGGGCTCTGCCGCGCTTCCTCCATCGCGTTGGCGAACATGCCCGTGTGCGATGTCGGCGACCTGGTTTGCGCGAGCGTCCCCGTCGGGAGGGCCGCGCAGACGGCCAGAATGAGAACCGGGAGTGGGGTGGGCGTGGGGCGCGGGCTGGGATTCATGGCGGTGCCGTTCGGTTCTCGTGATTGTCCAATCGATTGCGCCGCAACTCGCCATCTCGGGCTTGGCGATTGAAGATCGATTCGGCTACGCAGTTAGTGTAACCGCGGCCAATTTTACAATCTAACCCATCCGGCCACCGATGTCAAATTCCGCCGCTGCCGGCCTCACCTGTCTCCACGGCCCGAGGCGCGGTCTGGTGCGTGGCCGTCGCTCCCCTGCCGCTACTTCCAGGCCGGATGCACCGCCGTTCGAGTGCCGGGGGGATTCTGTCCACTGCCTGCTACCTGCCAATGCTGAAGGAGGTGGTGAGGAGGGCATGCGCGGCGGGTATGGCCCAGGCGGCGGTGGAGTCGTCCAGCCCCATTTGCCTCCCCGAATGGAAGAGAACCCAGCCCGCGGCCAGACCCGCCGCCGAACCGAGCAGACCCTTGGTGAACGACCCTCCGCCCAGCGACGCTGCTGTCGGCGGGCCCAGGACCAGGGCCGTGGAACCCAGCAGCAGCGAACCCAGCGCTTCGCCCTTGCCGCATCCGCCACCCGCGCTATCGGGGTCGCAGTGGAGGACGGAAAGGAGAAACGCGGCCTGCGACAGGAAGGTCGCGCCCAGCGTCGGCCAGAAGACCCTGTGCACGGAGGGGCCGACGGCCAAATCCGCGGTCGGCTGGTCTCCGGCACGGGGTACCGGGATGCCGCCCGGCTGGACGCTCGTGAATCTCTCCACCGGGGTCGAGGCGTGGAACGCAGTGAGACGCGCTTCGGCCATCGCGGCACTGAGCGAGACCGTTTCCGTGGCCGGCGGCGCGGTCTGGGAGACAGCCCCGGCCGGCAGGCCCATGCAGGCGGCCAGCGCGATACCGCTCAGCAGGGTGTGGGCGGGTCGTGGTTTCGTGATCATTGTTCGGCTCCCGTGAGAAGGTTGTCGTTGTGCCACACCCTACGCGGGGCCGTGCCTCCAGGTTTCGCGGTGTCGAGCAGCGGCGTTCACTGCTCCGCAATGTGCGAAAACAACGTGGTCAGGGCGGCGTGCATCGCCGGGAGGGCCAAGGCCACCGGACCGCTTCCCGACCTGGCGCCCGCAAAGGCCAGGGCCGTTCCGAAAGCGGAGCCCAGGAGGGCATACCCGTAGCGCCGCGTAATCCCGCCGGCAACCAGTGCCGGGACAACAACGGGAACCGTCAGGATGAGCGCCACTTCCTTCGTCCTGTCGATGTCGCGTTCGTCGAGGAATACGTAGAGGAGGACCACCCCGGCCAGCAGGTCCGTCTGTCTCCCCCGTGGGCGGGACTTGGCATCAGCGGGTCGCCGTGGTGAGGCGGCCGGAACAAGCACGGGAATGGTGAGTGCTCCCACCAGCGCCGTGGGGTCTTCCTCCGTACCTAACGCCGAGCGGAAAAACAGCCGGGCAGCGGTGAAATCGGCGAGAATGGCCGCGGGCAGGGTCAGCGCGAATACGCTCCAAACATCCGGGACTTTCTCCTCGGACGGGGTCGGAAGGTAGGTGTGGAGAGAGTGGGCCGGATGCTGCCCGCCGGGCCGGATTGTCGCGGGCCGCGGCACACCGACCCGGGAATGGAACGGACCGCGGCCTACCCTTCGATGGCGGCGTTGATCGAGTGTCCCCCACGTTCGGCGCGGGTCTGGGCGGCCGTTCCACCGGACGGAAGCGCGGTCTGGGCGGCCATTGACGCGATGACCAGGATCTTCGGTGCCGGGAGTCCGTGGACAATGCCGGGGGGATTCTCTCCACGGACTGCTCGCAAACCATGGGTCATGACGGGTCCTCCTTCGGGCATCCAGGCGTGCCGCGGGACAACGGTGGTCCCGGTTGGCC
>CAZTOF010000287.1:0-1560 GCA_964615515.1 uncultured Gemmatimonadaceae bacterium | reverse complement strand
GTGGGGTTCATCGCTTCCCCTGGGAGCATGGGGGAGGTCGGCGGCCAGGATGGGGCCTCGCCTCTTCGCAACGGTGGTGGGCTCGAATCTACGGTCTTCGATAATGGGCAAATTGGTCCTCGACTTCAATCGTGCGGCGGGCTGCGAACCGGTCGCGATAAGCGTTCACCGACGCTTGCGAAAAATTTCACAAGCGTTAGCTTTGGCCGCGGAGATGGTGTCTTGAGGGCCGGACGGCGCCTCCACCGGAGCCGAGCGGAGAGTGGCTCCCGCCGACGCCGCACAGCCGGCGGGGGACGACAACGTGAAAGGAAAAAGGTGAAGCGGGGCCGCCGTTCGAGCGCGCGTACACGCCACTCCATGACGGACATCGGGCACCTGTCCGGGTACGGGCTCGGCTGGGCGATGACCGTCGCGCTCCTCGCGTGGGCGGGTCTCAAGCTGGACGCATGGCTCGGCACCAGTCCGATGATGGTCCTGCTCTTCACCCTGGGCGGCATCGCGGCTGGGATGGTCACCGTCTACATGAGAACCATGGCCCGGCCGGCGCGGCGGGATACGGAAGCCGAGCGCGGGGAAGAACACACTTGAGGCGATTCGGGACGTATCCTCGTACGGCAACGGCAATCGTGGCCGTGGCGACGCTGGCGGCCTGGCCGTTCCTGGCCGGCGAAGCCCGCGCTGCCGTCTTCGGCGGGGCGCTCCTGGCTCTGGCCACCCAGCTGGCCGCGCACTTCCTGCTCGGGCGATGGCGGGCCCGCACGGACCGCTTCATGGCGGCCATCCTGGCGGGGTTCGGGGTGCGGGTCGCGGTGGTGGTCGCAAGCGTGACGGTCTTCGCCCTCGCCGGTTGGTCCGGACCGGTTCCCTTCCTGCTTTCGCTGGGCGGGTTCCTGATCGCGCTGCTGGTTGCCGAATCGGTCGTTGAGCACCGGCGGATTCGCGCCGGCGCGGTTCCCGCCGGGGTATGAGCGGTATGATTCCCCCGGGCCAGGAGCACGAGGTGCCCCGGGAAGCGCATGCGGCGGGGCAGGAGGGCGGGTTCGATCTCGGCGAGATGCTGGGTCATCACATCCTGAACTCGGACAAGTACGAACTCCCGTTCATCGGCTACGTCCATCTTCCGCACTGGCCCGACCTCGCCGTGGGTGGGCTGACCATGAACCTGTCGCCGACCAAGCATGTGATCCTGCTGCTGCTCGGAGCGGTGATCACGGCGGCGGTCGCCATCCTGGCCGGACAGCGCGTGGCCCGCGCCGACGCGGGATCCGCACCCGGCGGGCTGGCGAACGCCATCGAGTCGGTCGTGGTCTACTTCCGGGACGACCTCTGCAAGGGCTACATCGGCCACGGGTATGAGCGGTTCGTTCCGCTCGTGCTCACCCTGTTCTTCTTCATCCTGACCATGAACCTCCTCGGCCTGGTGCCCTGGGGCGGATCGGCCACCGGCAACATCATGGTCACGGCCACGCTGGCCCTCGTGACCTTCGTCGTGGTCGAGGTCTCGGGGTACCGGACGCTCGGGCCCAAGGGATACCTGAAGACCATCTTCTACGTCCC
>CAZTOF010000286.1:0-3095 GCA_964615515.1 uncultured Gemmatimonadaceae bacterium | reverse complement strand
GCGAACCACCCCGCCACCCGCATCGACGGTTCGGCCGAAGAGTCGGCGGCCCGCTGGGACTCCCTGCCCCCCGTTTCGACCACCAACGTCCTCACCGGGCTCAAGCCCGGCGCGACCGAACTGCTCGGGGGCACGGTGGTGGAGGGCGGCGACGGCGAGGGCACCGACCGTGTGGTCATGGCCTTCCAGCGTTACGGCAAGGGCCGCTCGATGGTGCTTGCCGTCCAGGACACCTGGCTCTGGCAGATGGACCACACCGTGCCGCTCGAGGACCAGAGCCACGAGACCTTCTGGCGGCAGCTGCTGCGCTGGCTGGTGGCCGACACCCCCGATCCGGTCGAAGCCGCGCCCGCCCGCGAGTCCGTCGAGGCCGGCGAGGCGGTCACCCTCGAAGCCACCGTGCTGGACGAGGGTTTCGTCGAGGTCAACGGCGCCCGCGTCACCGCCCGCGTCACCACCCCGACGGGCGAGGTGCGGGAGCTCCCCATGGAGTGGTCGGTCACCGAGGACGGCCGCTACACGGTCCCTTTCACCCCCGAAGTGGAGGGGATCTACGAGGTCTCGGTCGACGCCGGGCGGGACACGGTGGCCTTCGGGACCGGCGAGACGGGATTGCGGGTGGCGCCGGGCACGGGGGAGTTCCGCGACCCGCACCAGCGCCGCGGCCTCATGGAGCGCATCGCCGAGGAGACCGGGGGCCGCTACTACACGCTCGAGACCGCGGGCCGCCTGCCCGAGGATCTGCGGTACACCGGCGGCGGCATCACCGTGACCGAGGAGCGTGACCTGTGGGACATGCCGCTGCTGTTCCTGCTGCTGGCGGGGCTGCTGGGGGCGGAGTGGGGGTACCGCCGGAAGAAGGGGTTGGCGTGAAGGGCAATCCCATGCAAGACGGCCGGAGCATTGCCAGTCGCACTGATCGCGGAAACCGATAGGGCGGCTTTATCCACGGACTGCTAGATTGAACGGGTCATCAACGCGAGGGCCGGAGGCCAGATGAATCCAGAGACCAGCCCCTTCCGTCCCGGACGACCAGCTCCGATCGATCTCTTCGTCGGCAGGAGCTCCGAGATCGAGAGGCTTCACGGCCTCGTCCGCCGGAGCGCCCGGGGCACCCTCGGCGTCGGCTTCGTCACCGGAGAGAGGGGAATCGGCAAGAGCTCATTGGCGGCTCTCGTCCGTCACCGGGCCGAACACGACTCCAACGCTGTGGGCTGTCACGTCTATCTTGGGGGGGTCGATGACGTTCCGGAAATGCTGCGACGGACCTTTCACCGACTCCTCAACGAGAGCATAGACAAGCCTTGGCAGCAGCAGCTGACCAGCTTTCTGGGCAACCGGATCCGGAGCGCGGGCCTCTTCGGCCTCACACTCGACCTCAACTTGACCGGGAACGACCTGGAGACGCTGGCCCGCGATTTCGTTCCGGCGATCAGGAACCTGGTGAGAAGCCTCCCCAAGCCGAAGCAGACGATCCTCCTCGTCCTCGACGACATCAACGGGCTGGCCAAGTCCGCGGCGTTCGCCCATTGGCTCAAGAGTTCGGTGAACGAGTTCGCCACTTCGGCGTCCGAGGGCGGGCTGTGCATCCTCGTGGTGGGACTCGAGGAGCGGCGGCGCGAACTCCTGGCCGGCCAGCCGTCGCTGGACCGAGTGTTCGAGGTGGTCGACATCGCACCGTGGTCGGATGAGGAGGTCGCCGAGTTTCACAGGCATTGCTTCGCCCGCGGTGGAGCGCGGGTCGCCAGCAAGGACATCGCGTTCATGGTTCAATTCACCGGGGGACTCCCCGTCCTGGCCCACGAGATCGGGGACGCCGTGTGGCGCAGCGCAAGGGCCCCGGAAGTCACGACCGCCGATGTCGCGCAGGGGATCATCGTGGCCGCCGAAGTGATCGGCAGCAAGCTGCTGGAACCCGGCGTGTTCCATGCACTCCGGAGCGAACGCTACCGGTCGATCCTCCGCCAGATCGCGGATGGGCCACGGATGCACTTCCGCCGATCCGAGGTCCTTGAGCGCCTGGAAGGCAACGACAAGTCAGCCCTCGACAACTTCCTCCGACGGATGAAAAAGCTGGGAGCGATCGAGTCCGACCCGAAGATCCACGGCGGATACCGGTTCCCGAATCGCCTGCACGCGCTGTACTTTGCCATGGAGTCCCACCGTCACTCCCGGACCCGTCGCGGCCCGTGACCGCGACCGACCATTCTGCGGCTTGAAACTCGCGCTACGAAGCGGAGCTCGGTCCATGGGAACGCCGCGGGGGTTGCCTCCTCGATCCGCCGGATCTCGCTCGGCCGCAGTCGCCCTCCTCGCGGCCGTACTCGCCACCGCTGCGCTCCTCCCAGCCCACACCCACGCCCAGAACACCCACATCCTCCTCATCTCCGGTCTGGGCGGCGAGCCCCGCTACACCGAAGCCTTCCACGGCTGGCTCAGCCGTTTCGCCGACGCGGCCACCGAGAAGTACGGCGTCCCGCCCGGGCGGATCACCTACCTCGGCGAGAAGCCCGACCTCGACCCCACCCGCATCCGCGCTCGCTCCACCGCCGAGAACATCCGCGCCACCCTCGCCGAAATCGCCGCCGCGATGGCGCCCGCCGACGACCTCGTCGTGCTGCTCGCGGGCCACGGCACCTTCCGCAACGGGACCGCGCGTTTCAACATCCCCGGCCCCGACCTCACCCCGGCCGACATGAACACGCTGCTCGCCGGGTTCGGCGACCGCCGCGTCACCTTCGTCAACACGTCCAGCGCCTCGGGTCCCTTCGTCGAGGCCCTCTCCGGCCCCAACCGCACCGTCATCACCGCCACCCGGAGCGGCCGCGAGCGCAACCTGACCCGCTTCGGCCTCCATTTCGTGGACGCCTTCGCCGGCGACGGCGCCGACACCGACAAGGACTCGCGCGTGTCCATGCTGGAGGCGTTCGGCTACGCCCTGCGCGAGGTCGAGCGCGAGTACGAGGGCGGCAACCTCCTCATGACGGAACACGCCGTGCTGGACGACAACGGCGACGGTGAGGGGAGCCGCGAGGTGGACGAACCGGAGGGGGACGGGGCGCTGGCGCGGACCGTGTTCCTGGTGTCGCTGGGGG
>CAZTOF010000285.1:0-7105 GCA_964615515.1 uncultured Gemmatimonadaceae bacterium | reverse complement strand
TGAGTCGGAGGTCGGTCAATTGTACTCGACCGAGAACGCTCCGACGAGGTGTTGGTCGGGCGGCGCCACTGTCGCGGGCGACCCGCGACAGTCACGGGGAAACGGGGGCGACGCCCCCGCCCGCGCAATCCACCGGAGCGCGGGGCTTGTCGGGGTCGCAGGGGCGGAGCCCCTCGCCAGCCCCTGTCGGGGACATGCGGAGCGTGGCCCCACGGGGTAGGCTGGCTCAACGCGATAACCGTGCGTCGAGCCAGCCTTGGGACGCCCGAAAAACGCGCTCAACAGCGATGCCCGAGACGGCGGTGACTGGACCGTTGCGGGCAAGGTTCTCGGCTTCTTGGACACCGGCCTTACTTCACCCTCCCGGGCTAGGATGCGTGAAGAGGCGACACGCTCCAGACCTCTATCGCCGCCGCCGTTTGAGCTTCTTGATCCCGACGCCCAGCGGCGCACGCATCGTCTCGTACAGCATGAAGAGGTGCTCGGCGCGTTCGCGTTCAGAGGCAAAGCCCCGGCTCCGGTAGAGCCGATCCACGGCGCGGTCGAGCGCCCGGTGGGCGCGTCGGAGACCGGGTGGCATGAGATCGGGGTCGTAGAGGTTCGCCAGCGTCGCGTCAGGATGGGCCGCGCGAGCGTCGAGAACGGCCTGCGCGAGAGACTTCAGCTTGTCATTGTTGGCCCAGCGGACTGGAGGGAGCCGGAATCCCGGCAGGAAATCGTCTAACTACTTACAGGGCTGCATGATCTGCGCTTCCTGCCGTTGTACTGGACCCTGCTGGACCGAGCCGCCAAAGCGGGCAAACTGGAGTCAATCGGCGGGATTCCAGCGTCTCGTCGTGGGCATCTGCTGTCGTCCGGATCGCCCTGATCCGGTTCTACAATTCAAGCTGGTGCTACCCGGGCATGGCAGAGACCATCGACCGCTCGTCTGAATCCCTGTCCTCAAGCTCAAGGCTGTGTGCCCATCCAGTCGCACCCCTCGTCCGAGACCAGGTACATCAGAATCCAAGTCTGAAGCTTCTCCGAGTCGTCGATTCGCCGGTCTAGGACGAATAGCGTATCACCCCGGAAGGTCTCCATCGGTCGAATCTCGAAGTCGTGGGGCACGAGAGTGTCCACACACGCTTGCGAGAGGTCGGGCGAAAGGACTCCGACCCACACCTTGGCGGTGAGCACGGGCGGCTCGATCTGGAGGGCGGTCTGATCGTGGTGGGTGAACACGAAACCGCCGTCCGGAAGTGGGAATAGTTGACGGAGTTGCGAACTGCCCTCCAACTGCTCGCGGAACGGGATGTGCTCGATGTCGATGCGTTCCCGGATGTCGGCCGGAACGCCCTTCCTCCGCGCCACCGGGATGTCCAGCGTGTCCACCACCTCGCCCAGCAGGTTCAGGACGAACATCTCGTCCAGTCCAGACCAGCCCTGCACGAACCGCCCGTCGGCGTACGCGAGTGAACCGAGCCGAAAAAGACTCGCATAGGACCAGTTGTCGCTCTTGAGCGACGCGACGTATTGCTCCGGGAGTCCGCCCATGCTCGCGAATTCGTCCGTGGTCGGCCGCCACCGCGTCAGCGATGTCTCACGCCGAATCTCGAAATCGGTCATCCACACATCTTGGCCGATCACCACCGGGGGAGTCAGTCCGCCGAGCGCGGGAAAGCTCACACCCCGAAGGCTCTCTCCGGTGTTTCGGTCGAAGATGTTCACTCGCCGCGACCTTGTGGTCTGCGCGGCCACGGTAGAATCGTCGAGGACCATCGGCGTTCTGGGGCCGCCGCGAAACTCTCCCGGCCCCTCTCCCGGGCGTCCGTACGCCAGCATCAGGCTGCCGTCCCTGCGGAACCTGAGGAGCCTTCCCGAGAAGATGTCCGGTATGTAGAAGGATCCGTCGAAGGGGTCGATGACCGGCGTGTACGGATTGCCGATGTACAGCGTATCGGCTTCTGCCAGTAGAATACTGTCGACGGGAGTGAGGGTCGGCCCCGCCGTGTCTGCGGTCACGGGTTCGCCGGACTCGGAGCCGCAGCCTGGGATTAGGAACATCCCGGCGAACAACGCGACGCGGACACGACGGGACCAAACCACTGCTGTCCCCTAACCGTCAATCAATGACGACGATGATGGGGGGTGCCTCCCAGCAGCAGACGGGCGCGTTGGGCGCGCACTCGTCGGGGCACTCGAAGTTCTCGAAGCTGAGAAGCTCCTGAGGCTCGTCCTGCGCGTTGGCCGCGAAGGGAACAGCGCCCAAATACGCCGCCATCAGCGCCACGATGGCGAGCGCGGCCGATGACCAGGTTTCTGCGAATCCTCATTCTAACCGCTCCTTGGTTGCGTGGCTGCAGCTCCCGCGTGCCACGATACTCCAGCTACCAGTAATTCCCGCCGGTTGGCTATTTCGCCTCGTGTTACGATGCCGACAACGCATCCACGGCCCCTCGCAACGATCGTCCGTCTTCCAGAGCGTCAAGGAGAGGGCTTGAAGGCCCGTAGACGCGGTCGGCGCGAAAAAGGATACCACCCGTGTCAACCACCAACTCGATTGGCGTGCGCTGAGACTCGATCCGCACACCCGTGAGGTATCCGTCCGCCCTGATCCCCGTTGCGCGCAGAATCCTCTTCTCGTCGTCGTCGGGTTCACGAGCGAGCAACAACTCGACGCTGACTCCCGACATCCGCTCCCAATCCAGCCATTCGGCCAACACGGACGAGCATCGAAGGCATTGGCTGGGATCGACTACCACGAAGACGACCGGCTCGCTTCGGGCGAGTTCCCGAAGGGTCGTACCCTCCGAAAGCGTCCAATCCATGGGGTCCGAGGCATGGTCCATATTGCAACCGGCCCCCGCAGCCAATGCGGCAAACAGACAGGTTGCCGCTACACTGAATGGACGTTCCGGAAAGTTCGCCATAGAGGTCGGTGTAAGGTAGGAAGTCGAGGATCTTTGCCGGAAGGGGAAACGGACCCGGCGGATCGGAGGATGGAACCCAAGACGCTGTTCCGCAAGGGCATGGGGTATCGCTACGCACACTTCGTTCATCCGGCCGCCGCCCCAAAGGCTGGCCGCTGCGTACCCGTGAGACCAACGTCGCGGTTGCATTTTGCTCACGGACCTCGCGCGGAGGAGGTGCCTAGCTGTCGCCCGCGCCCCCCGTCCGCCCTCTCATCCCTGGACCGGAATTCCTGTCCTGCGCTTTGGGGAAAGGCAGGCCCGCCGACGGAGAGCAGTTCGGACGAGGCCTCTATCTCCGTTTTTCGGATCGCGATCTCGGGCAGTGTCGACAGCCAGTGGTCTGGCATGGTGGTTCAGATCGCGGCGGAGAAAAGCCTAAGAACTCTCCCCGCTTGTCCAGAGAAATCGCCCCCGCCCGGCGAACCGGGCGGGGGCGACCCCTTTACTGCGCCATCGCGATTCCTAAGCGGAATCCCGACGGGTTGTTCCGTTTCCTACTTCCTGGTCAGGATCAGGAGATAGTCGCGGTTGTTGCTCGGGTTTGCATCCGCGTCGGTGGTGTCGCCATCGGTGTCGGCGATGCGGAAGCAGAGCCTGCCGATGTCACCCGAGGTGGCACCCACGGTGACCTCGTTACCCGAATCGGCGTAACTTACCCCGGCACATGTGCCACCCGCGGTGGCAGCGGCCCAGGTGACCACGCCGAAGCCGGTGGTCATCGAAGTGGCTGTAACGGTGAGCGCCGTCGACGGCACGTCGGCCCCATTGTCGCCCTCGTCCACGGTAACTCGGAGCGCGGTGGTTCCGGTCACCGGATCGGTCTCACCGTCCGGATCCAGGCCCATCTCGTCCCGATTCAGGTCGATCCGGTCACCGGCCCAAGAGAGCCTGACCGTTTCCACTCGCACGTCCGCGTCGCGCCGGATACTGAAGCCCGCTTCGGACGCGTCGTTGGTCGAATAGCCGTCCTCGGCCGCCACATGGATGTAGTACGTCCGGGTGCCTGCCTTAGACAGCGTTACCGTCGTGGCTCTCCCATTGTTCACCGCTTGCGAGTACCCCGGCGAGCGAGGCGCCGGATCCGTCGCGCTTGAACTAATCCTGATCGTCGCGTCGTCGGATGCATCGATCACCACGGAGAACTCTCCGTCGTCGCTGTGGCCGCATTGGGGATTGGCATTGGTCGGAGTTGCGGCGGGAGTACAAGCCACGCCATCGATCTCGACATCTCCGAGGGTAGCGCCATCGCCAGCGTTCCTGTCCTTGATGTGGAACGTCTCGGTGGTGGCGTCGGCACGCCCACCCATCAGTGCCACGAACTGCTCGCTGAAGAAGGTATTCTCGTTGTCGTCCCCGGTGTTGAAGCCCGAGTCGCCGCTTTGGTTGCCATCGGAGTCAACGTTTACGTACCCTGCCGGCAGATCGGTGACCACCTCGTAGTAGCCTTCCCTGAGGCCGTCGGCGCTCCAATCGCCCTTCGCGTCCACGGAGACGACCACCTCCACGCCCGTGCGATCTGTGCACTCACTCGCGGGCGTTCCAGTAGAGGGGTCGGTCGGGTCGGTGGGCGCCACGTAGTTCGTCGTCCTGCACTGATACAGTTCGATATCCACACGCTGGTGCGCGGCACGCACGCTGGGATCCATCACCTCGCCCTCGACCTCGCCGTCCTTGTACAGGAGCACGAAGTCGGCGGCACCGACGCTGGCGGTGCTCGTGTGATAGTTCCACGTCGGAGTTCCTGGCTCGCTACCCGGCGCGGGCGGCGACCCGGCCTCTACGAGCGCGTGCGGCACAACATCGGTCGCCTTCTCGGCCGTCTTTCCGATCTTGGGGTTGCCGTTTCTGACCGCGGTGTACAGGTCCGCCTCCTGCGGCTTCACGATGTACATATCGCCCCTGGTCAGGCCCTCGAACACGTACACGCCGTCTCTGTCGGTCTCGGCCATCAGCGGATCGCCGTTCGAGTCGGTCACGGCCTTGTCGGCCACGTAATTGTTCTTGGTGGCGCCCGAGCCGCCGACCTTCTTCGCCGTGTAGATGGCCACCTCGACGCCCGCCCTGGACTCGTCGCTCGTCAGGCGGTCGTTGCCACTCGCGTCGTTGGCGATCCGGCCCCGAACCACGCCGCGCAGATTCGTGGCGGACAGGTTGCCGGAAGCGCTGTCGCCGCTGTACTCGTCATCGTCGTTGCCCTCGTCATGCATCACGGAGAGCACGCCGGTCTCGTCTTCCTGCCAGCTCCCCGCCTTGGCCGCGAGCGTGGCCCTGTACCGACCGTCCGCGACGCCCGTGAACGTGTACTTGGCCGCGCCGCCGTTCCCGGCTGTGACCGTGACGTCGTCCTCCAGATCGTCCGCGTAGTCGTCGTTGCTGTTGACGGGCGTCAGGCTCACCGTGGCCTTGTCGCCCTTGTCGAGACCGCTGATCGAGCCCGAGATCGTCCCGGTGGCCCACTTGTAGGCATAGGTTGAGCACACCTCGTTGGGGTCGTCGCTCGTTTGCCGCTGCAGCGGGCACAGCCATACGTCCGGACGGGCACCGCTCATGTCACCGAACGCGCCGACGATCACGCCGTCCGGATGGTCGTCCAGCTGGTCGCCGAACGCGTCGATCTCTCTTGAGGCCCGGCTGTCCGGGACGATCACCATGCCGCTTCCCTCATCGGCCACAACCGTAATCTCGGTGCCCGCCGGGATGTTCTTGAACGACACCATGCCGGAGGCACCCGCCGTCGCGACAGCCCTCTGATCGTCCGTCTTGGGATCGGCATCGTGGTCGTACTCGAAGGCTCTCAAGCGGCCGCGGCTGTCGGCCGTCATCAGGGTGATCGTGATCTCGCCCACCGCGCTGCCGTCCTTCTCCGGCCGGCCGTCTCCGTCCCCGAGACCGATGTAGTCCGTGAACCCGGTCCGGTCGTCCAACTCACGGTGCACGCCCACGTAGATGGCCTGCGTCGTGAACGTGACCCGGATCGGGCCGAGGTCGAGCATGTCGTCGTCCTTGCCCGGAGGCAGATTGAGCCCCGTGTGCGTGAGCGTCAGCGCGTCGCCCTGCTCCCACGCCTCGCCCATGTCGGGATGGCCCGCCTTGTCGCCCTCTTTCGCCATCACCGTGAACATCGCGGGCAGCTTCGTCGGGTCGACCGTGTACGCGAACGTGCTCTTGCCCAGGTTGTCACCCTTCGTGGTGTCCGTGGGCATCGTGGCGTTGACCATCTCGCCGTCTTCGTCTTCCATCATCAGCGGCATGGCGTCGTCGGCCTTCGGATCGCCCATGTAGACCAGCGTGTTCCATCCTCCCAGCCCCATGTCGCCGTCGCGCGCGTCCTCGTCGCTCTTCACCCAGAAGTCGAACGCGACCGCCACGTTCACCAGCGTCGCCGCTTCCTTCTCGGCGTCCGCGGCGTACAGGCGCGCCGTCGACGCATAGGCGATCTCGACGAACTCGTTGCCGCTCACCACCAGGGCGTCGTGCCCCGACGCCATCACCTTCACGAAGACGATGTTGTCGTTGCCGGCCGGCCCGGTGTTGTCCGCACGCGCGAACGAGAACGATGCCATGCCCATCTTGTCGGTCGTGGCTTCGCCCAGCATGTCGGTGCCGTCGGCCCGCGCATACAGCGCCAGCTTCACGCCGGCCACCGGGGCGCCGTAGGCACCGCCGCCGCCCATGCGGGCACCGGTCGCAACCGTCTGCATCGTGATGCGGAACGGGAAGTTCACCGTTGCGCTTCCGCCCGCATCGACCGTGACCACCATCGACTCACCCACGAACGCGACGCCCGCCGCGGCAAGACCCGCCGCCACGTCGTCGTCGTTGACCGGCAACTCGACCTGGTACGAGCCGGCCATCAGGCTCGCGCCCGTCGAGAAGCTGCCGTCCGCGTTGATGGAGATGTCCTGCATGGTGTTGAGATCAGGACCGCGGAGCTTCACCTTCGCCTTGGCCAGCAGGCCAGCCACGACCTCGGCGTCCAGTGCTCCGGCCGCCACGAGCGGCGCGATCGCCTCGGTGATCGAGGGCTCGCCGTCGTCGTACATCTTGTTCTGGTCCACCTCGTCGATGAACAGCATGCCCGACACCGAAGCGGTGCGGGTGTGCGTGCCGCTGAAGTTCACGATCGCGGACTGGTCGTCGGCCAGCATGACCGT
>CAZTOF010000284.1:0-1517 GCA_964615515.1 uncultured Gemmatimonadaceae bacterium | reverse complement strand
CGGGAACACGACCAGGTTGGCCGTCCCCGTCTCGTCCTCAAGGGTGACGAACATCACGATCCCCTTTCCGGGACGCTGCCGGGTGAGCACGATCCCCGCCACGACGGCCCGGTCCCCGTCGTTCAGCCTTTCGATGTCCTTCGCGGAGAGCACGCGCCGCTCGTCCAGGCGTCGGCGCAGCAGGGCGACGGGATGATGCTTGAGCGACAGGCCGGTGCTGCGGTAGTCGGCGGCCACCTGTTCACCAACGGACATGGCGGGCAGCGCCGGTTCGGGACGGATGCGACCGTCATCACCGGCCGAGCGGTTGCCGCCGGCTCGATCACCGCCGGCCCGGTCCTCCGCCGACTCGAAAAGCGGCAGCGGCCCGGCCTCGCTCATTGCCCGCACCGCCCACGCAGCCTGGCGGCGGTTCAGCCCCATCGAGTTGAAAGCGTCGGCCCCGGCCAGGCGCGTCAGGACGGACGGAGAAATGCCCGTCCGCCGCCACAGATCGAGGGGCGAGCGGTAGCCGTCTGCCCGGCTCGCAGTCACACGCTCGGCATCCTCCTCCTTCAGCCCGCGGATTCGGCGGAGGCCCAGTCGGAGGGCGAGGGGGCCACGGTCTGAGCGGGCGGGCGCGTGGACACTTTGGCCGTCGGCGGGCGCTTTGAGGCTTCCCCTTCCCCCACCCTCCAGCGTGCAATCCCACTCCGAGTCGTTCACATCCGCCGCCCTCACCTCGACCCCGTGATCACGCGCATCCCGCACGATCTGCGCCGGCGCATAAAACCCCATCGGCTGACTATTAAGTAACGCGCACGCGAAGACCGCGGGATGGTGGCACTTCAGCCACGACGACACGTAGGCCAGGTGCGCGAAACTCGCCGCGTGACTCTCTGGAAAGCCGTACTCGCCAAACCCCTCGATCTGGCGGAAGCAGCGCTCGGCGAAGTCACGGGTGTAGCCGCGCCCGGTCATCCCTTCGGTGAACTTGTCGCGGAAGCTGTGGATCGTGCCCGGATTGCGGAAGCTGGCCATCGCGCGCCGCAACCGGTCAGCCTCGGCGGGGGTGAAACCCGCCGCGACGATCGCGATCCGCATGACCTGTTCCTGGAACAGCGGTACGCCGAGCGTCTTCCGGAGCACCTGGCGAAGCTCCTCGGAGGGATACTCCACCGCTTCCCGCCCCTGGCGCCGCCGCAGGTAGGGATGGACCATGTCGCCCTGGATCGGTCCCGGTCGCACGATCGCCACCTCGAGCACAAGATCATAGAACGTGGCCGGCTTCAACCTCGGCAGCATCGCCATCTGGGCGCGGCTCTCGATCTGAAACACCCCGACCGTGTCCCCGCGCTGGATCATCGCGTAGGTCGCCGGATCCTCCTGCGGCACACTCTCCAGCGTATGGCAAACCCCGCAGTGCTCCTCGAGCAGCGCGAAGGCCTTGCGAATGCAGGTGAGCATCCCGAGCCCGAGCACATCCACCTTGATCAGCCCGAGCACCTCGAGGTCGTCCTTGTTCCACTCGATGACGG
>CAZTOF010000283.1:0-4153 GCA_964615515.1 uncultured Gemmatimonadaceae bacterium | reverse complement strand
GATCTCGCCCAGGGTGACCCCGCCCTTCACGGCCGTGATTATGACCGGAAGCATGTTCTCGTCCCCGCGGGCAACCGCGCGCACCGCACCCAGCAGATCCTCGCGGACGAGTCGGGGGTGGCGGAGTGGGCCGATCCGCTCGGGGGCAGCTTCCTGGTGGAGCACCTCACCGGCCGCGTCGAGAACGAGGCGCTCGCCCTGATGGCGCGGATCGAGGAGATGGGCGGGTCGGCGGCGGCCATCGACTACATGCGGGAGGAGATCCACCGCGCCGCCTACCGGCACCAGCTCGAGGTCGAAGACGGGACGCGGGTCGTCGTCGGCGTGAACCGCTACGGGGACGGCGACTCGCACGAGCCGCCCCCCGGACCCGATTTCCGGGAGCTGGAGGAGCGCCAGAGGGCGGCGCTGGCGGCGCTGAAGTCGCGACGCGATCCGGTGGCGGTGGGGGAACGGCTGGATGCGGTGCGCGCGGTTGCCCGCGGGGACGAGAACATGCTTCCGGTCATAATCACGGCCGTGAAGGGCGGGGTCACCCTGGGCGAGATCAGCGATGCGCTGAGAGAAGTGTGGGGGACGTACGACAATCCCGGTTGAGCCCGGTCGGCGGCGGGGCTCCGGGCCAGTGTTATTTTTGTGCCATGCCAACCTACGAGTACCGATGCCGTGACTGCGGCTGCGATTTCGAAGTCTTCCAGAGGATGAGCGACCGGCCGGGGGCTCCCTGTCCCGGCTGCGGACACCCGGCCGAACGGCTGATCTCGGGAGGCGCGGGTTTCCTGTTCAAGGGCGACGGCTTCTACATCACGGACCACCGGTCGGAGGACTACCGCCGTAAGGCGCGCGAGGAGGCGGACGCCAAGCCTGACAAGGAGGCGGCCAAGGCGCCCCCGGGCGAAGCCGCGACGACGGATGGGAAGCGAACCGGCGCCGGGAAGCGCGAGAGCGATGACGGGAAGGCGTCGCGGGCGGCGGCCGCCTCCGGGGGGACGCGGCGAAGCGGCGTGCCACCGGCAGGCTCCGGGGGGCGCCGCCGCCGCGGCGACAGGGTTCCGGCCGGTGCCGAGCCCGGTTCCGGGGGCGGCGCAACGGGAGGAGAGGGCACCTGATCGACATGTTCGCCGAGCGCATCCGGGACGCGCTGGAGGCGGCCGCCGAAGGGCTGGGCGCCCGGGACGCGCGTTTCCGCCTCGACCGGCCGAAGGACCCCGCCCACGGCGACCTGGCGTCGAACATCGCCCTCGGACTCGCCTCGCGCCTGCGGCGCCGGCCGCGGGAGATCGCGATCGACCTCAGGGAACGGCTCGAGGGCGTCGAGGGCATCGAGCGGATCGAGGTCGCCGGACCCGGTTTCCTGAACTTCTTCCTGGAGTCCGCCGCGGTGGGGGGAACGCTGCACCGCGTCGTGGCGGCGGGCGCCGGCTACGGCCGCAACCGGGACGGGGACGGACGGAAGGTCATGGTGGAGTTCGTGTCCGCCAACCCGACCGGGCCGCTGCACCTCGGTCACGGCCGCCAGGCCGCGCTGGGTGACGCGATCGCGTCCCTGCTGGAATGGTCCGGCTGGCGGGTGCACCGGGAGTTCTACTTCAACGACGCCGGCCGCCAGATCCTGCGCCTGGCCGAGAGCGTGCGGGCCCGCTACCGGCAGCTCCTCGGCCACGACGACCCCGTCCCCGAAGGCGGCTACCACGGCGGGTACGTGACCGAGATCGCGAGCGCGCTCCTGGAGCGCGAGGGCGGCCGGTACGAGCACGACGGAGGCGCCGCCGCCCTGGAGGCGATGCGCGGCTTCGCGGTGGGCGTCCTGCGCGAAGAACAGGAGCGGGATCTGGCCGCCTTCGGCCTGCGCTTCGACGAGTACTACTCGGAACGCAGCCTCTACTCCGACGGCCGCGTCGACGACACCCTGCGGGCCCTGGACGAAACCGGCCTCACCTACCGCGAGGGCGGCGCCCGCTGGCTGCGGACCACCGAGTTCGGCGACCAGAAGGACCGGGTCATGGTCAAGAGCGACGGTTCGGCGACCTATTTCCTTCCCGACGTGGCCTACCACATGAGCAAGTGGGAGCGCGGCTTCCACGAGGTGATCAACGTGCAGGGAGCCGACCACCACGGCACCGTCGACCGCGTGCGCGCGGGGCTGCAGGCGCTGGGACGGCCCGCCGGGTACCCCGAGTACGTGCTGCACCAGATGGTCACCGTGGAGCGGGGCGGGGAGGAGGTGCGCTTCTCCAAGCGGGCCGGCTCCTACACCACGCTGGCGGAGCTGGTCGCCGAGGTGGGGGCCGACGTGGCACGCTACTTCTTCCTCATGCGCCGCCCGGAGGCCCACCTGGTCTTCGACCTCGACCTGGCGCTGGACCAGTCCGACAAGAACCCCGTCTTCAAGGTCAAGTACGCGCACGCCCGTCTGTGCCGCCTGTCGCGGCTGGCGCAGGGGAAGGGGTGGGACGGAATGGACGGGCCGGGGGCGCCCCAGGCGGACACCTCGCTCCTCGCGGCGCCGGCCGAGCGGGAGCTGATCAACCGGCTCGGCGAGTTCCCCGGCTTTCTGCGGCGGGCCGCGCGCGGGCGGGCGCCGCACGTGATCTGCGACTACCTGGAACGGACGGCCGGACTCGTCAACTCCTGGTACCAGGCCGGGCATCCCACCCGCAGCCCCGAAGCCGCGGCGCTGGTCGAAGACGAGCCGCTCAGGAACGCGCGGCTCACGCTGGCGGTGGCGGCGCGTACCGTGCTCAACAACGGGCTGGCCGTCCTCGGAATCGAGGCGCCGGAACGGATGGTGCGGGATGCATGATGCCCGCGTAAGTGGACAGATTCATGGTAGTATTTGTCCCACAATCTGTCCTGACGCCTCCTGCGAGCGCGTTCAGGGCCGTGGTGTCGCCTCGTCACCTACCAGGCTGGACAGATAACATGCCGATTCTGGCCGTAGGGAGCGTAGCCCTCGACGCGGTGGAGACCCCCGCGGGCTGCGTCGACGGGGTGATCGGGGGCTCGGCGGTGTTCTTCAGCGCCGCCGCTTCGCTGCTCACCGGCGTGCGCGTCGTCGGGGTGGTCGGCGATGACTACCCTCTTGCGCGGCTGCACTTCCTGCACGAACGGGGGGTGGACTTCACCGGGCTGGACCGGCGGCCGGGCCAGAGCTTCTTCTGGGGCGGACGCTACGCCGCCGACTTCCGCACCCGAGAGACGACCGAGACCCGGCTCGGCGTATTCGCGGACTTCGATCCGGTGATACCGCGCGATTGGCGCGCCTCGGAGCTGGTCTTCCTGGGGAACATCGACCCGGAGCTCCAGCTCGGGGTGCTGGACCAGGTGGACGCGCCCGGGCTGGTCGCCGCCGACACCATGAACTACTGGATCGAACGCGACCGGGCCGCGCTGCACCGGGTGCTTACGCGCCTCGACGTGCTCCTGGTGAACGACGAGGAGGCCCGCCAGCTGGCCAGGGAGGGGGACCTCGAGCGGGCGGCCCGCTGGATCCGGCAGCGGGGTCCCGGGATCGTGGTGGTCAAGCGGGGCGAGGAAGGAGCGGATGTCTTCGCGGACGACTGGACCTTTTCCTGTCCGGCCAGCCCTCCGGCCCGGATCACGGATCCCACGGGCGCGGGAGACGCCTTCGCGGGGGGGTTTCTGGGCTACCTCGACCGAACCGGGTCGCGCGATTCCGGGGTGCTCCGCCGGGCGGTGGCGTACGGGGCGGCCACCGGTTCCTGCGCGGTCGAGGATTTTTCGGTCGACCGCTTCCGGGACCTTTCGCTCGCCGAACTGGAGGACAGGGTCGCGGGCCTGGAAGCGGCCGCCGTTCGCAACCCCCGACTTGCGCGGACTCCCGGGTGAGCCGCGAAGGAACCGTGGACGATTCCCTGACCTACCGGGACGCGGGCGTCGACCTGGATGCGGCCGACCGGGCCAAGCGCGCCCTGGGCCCGCTGCTCGACGCCGCCGGCGACGAACACACCCTGTCGGGGCCGGGTGCCTTCGGCGGGCTCTACGCGGTGCCGCCCGGCATCTCCGAGCCCGTCCTGGTGGCGAGCGCCGACGGCGTGGGCACCAAGCTCAAGGTGGCCTTCGCGTGCGGGCGGCACGACACGGTGGGGCGGGACCTGGTCAACCACTGCGTGAACGACATCCTGGTCCAGGG
>CAZTOF010000282.1:0-3477 GCA_964615515.1 uncultured Gemmatimonadaceae bacterium | reverse complement strand
AACACATCCGGCGGATTTCCGGCAAGGCGACGGGGACTCGGAGGGTGGGAAGGGGGTGCGCGTCCTCGTTCCGCGAAGTTATGATCAGTCCCCCGCAGGATCATGGCGGTCCGGTCGGGACGCGCCGCCGGAGGAGTCGCGTATCCTTTGGCGCGCGTATCGGTTCCGCGTTTTCACCCGGCGCTTGGCGTCAACGAAAGGTCACTGATGAAAGAACATCGCTCCCGCACCTTCCCGCTCACACTTCTGGGTGCCGCAGTATTCCTCTGCGCCACGCGGGCCGCGGCCCAGGCCCCGGACCTGGACGCGCCCATCCCCCCCGATCCCGAAGTCATCACCGGCACTCTCGAGAACGGGCTCACCTTCTTCATCCACGAGAACGACGAGCCCGAGAACCGCACCGAACTGCGCCTGGCCGTCAACGCGGGCTCGATCCTCGAGGACGACGACCAGCTCGGGCTGGCGCACTTCGTGGAACACATGGCCTTCAACGGCACGGAGAACTTCGAGAAGCAGGCGCTCGTGGACTACCTCGAGTCGATCGGGATGCAGTTCGGGCCGCACATCAACGCCTACACGAGTTTCGACGAGACCGTGTACATGCTCCGCGTGCCGATGGACGACCCCGAGATGCTCTCGACCGCCTTCCAGATTCTCGTGGACTGGGCGAGCGCCCTCCTCTTCGATCCCGAAGAGGTCGACAAGGAGCGCGGCGTGGTCATCGAGGAATGGCGGGGCCGCCGGGGCGCCCAGGCCCGGATCCAGGACCAGCAGTTCCCCGTACTCTTTCACGGATCGCACTACGCCGAGAGGCTTCCCATCGGCGACCCCAAGATCCTGGAAACCGCTCCGCCCGAAGTGCTGCGCCGCTTCTACCGGGACTGGTACCGGCCGGATCTCATGGCGGTCATCGCGGTCGGGGACTTTGAAGCCGCCGAGATGGAGGCGATGATCCGGGAGCGCTTCAGCGGCCTCGGTGGCCCGGCCGACCCGCGCCCCAGGCCCGAAACGGAGGTCCCGATCGACCACGAACCGCTGATCTCCATCGCCACCGACCCCGAAATGCCCTTCACCCAGGTCTCGGTGTACTACAAGCAGCCTCCGAGTCCCCGGGGCACGGTGGGCGACTTCCGGCGAAACCTGGTGCGGTCCCTGTATTCGCGAATGCTCAACGAGCGGCTGAACGAGCTGACGGTGCAGGCCGATCCGCCGTTTCTCCAGGGCGGTGTGTTCGGGGGCGGCTTCGTGCGCGGCGTGGATGCCTCGCAGTTCAACGCCCTCGTGGGCGAAGACGGAGTCGAGCGCGGGCTCGAGGCGCTGCTCACCGAAGCCGAACGGGTGGCGCGCCACGGCTTCACCGCCGGCGAACTGGAAAGGGAGAAGGCGTCGCTCAGGAGAAACTACGAGAGCAGGCTGGCGGAGGTCGAGAACAGAGTGTCGGCCGGGCTCGCCGGCCGCTACGTCAACGTGTTCCTGGAGGGCACACCCTACCCGAGCGTTCAGACGGAGGTGGAGCTGCTCGACGCCGTGCTGCCGGGCATCACGCTGGAGGAGACCAACGCCTTCGCCAAGGGGTGGTTGACGGAGCAGGGACGGGTGATTACGGTCGCCGCGCCCGAAAAGGAAGGGCTCGTCGCGCCGACCGAGGAGGAGGTGACCGCCGTCTTCGCGGCCGTCGCCGTGAAGGAGATCGAGCCGTACGAAGCCGAGGATGTCGCGGAGGCGCTGCTCGCCGAGATGCCTGAGGGAAGTCCGGTCGCGTCGGAAGAGACGGTGGAGGAGATCGGGGTCACCATCTGGGAGCTCGAGAACGGCGTGCGGGTGGTGGTCAAGCCCACCGACTTCCGTGACGATGAGGTCGTCTTCTCGGCGACCAGCCCGGGCGGCACGTCTGTGGCCGCGGACGAGATCCTCGGCCATGCCCGGCTGGCGAGCGGGCTGGTCAGCCAGGGTGGGGTCGGGGAATTCGACCAGATCGCGCTTGAGAGACAGCTTGCGGACAAGGACGCCAGGGCTTCCGCGTCGATCGGATCGCTGACGGAGAGTATGAGCGGATCCGCTTCGCCCCAGGATCTGGAAACGGCTTTTCAGCTGATCTACCTTCGGTTCACGGCACCCCGCAAGGACGAAACGGCCTTCGAGGCCTTCAAGGCCCAGACGGAAATGATGGCCAACATGGGGGCAATGCCGCAGTTCGCCATGCAGGACACGGTGGCGGTGGTCCTGGGACAGGGACATCCGCGGGGCGGACAGACCTTCGCACAGCAGCTGGATGACATGCGGGCGGCGGACCTGGACGAGGCCTTCGACTTCTACCGGGATCGTTTCGCGGATGCGTCCGACTTCACCTTCTACTTCGTGGGGACCTTCGACCTGGATGGCATCCGGCCTCTCGTCGAGACCTACCTGGGTGCGCTGCCCAACCTGGGGCGCACCGAAAACTGGGTCGATCACGGTGTGGATCCGCCTGCGGGCGTAGTCGAGAAGGTCGTGCGCAAGGGCCTCGAGCCCCAGAGCCGCACGGCCATCTACTTCAGGGGCGACGCCGAGTATTCGCCCGAAGAGGCCTTCGTGGCGGGGGCCATGGCCGATGTCCTCGATATCCGCCTGCGGGAGCTGCTTCGCGAGGATCTGGGAGGCACGTACGGCGTCGGTGTTTCGGCCTCGCTCACCTACCGCCCCGATGAGGAATACCGGATCACCATCCAGTTCGGGTCGGACCCGGAGCGCGCGGAAGAGCTGAGCGCGGTGGCCTTCGAGGAGATCGAGCGCCTCAAGGCCGAGGGGCCGGACGCCGAAACGGTCGCCAAGGTGCGCGAAACGCAGCGGCGGTCCAAGGAGACCAGCCTGCGCTCGAACGGGTACTGGCGGTCGCAGCTCCTGAGCTTCGAGAACCGGGGACTGGACATCAGGCGGATCCCCTCGTACGACATGATCGAGAGCTGGACCGCGGAGCAGGTGCATGAGGCCATGAAGCGCTACCTGCGCACGGACCAGTACGTGAAGATCGTACTCATGCCGGAGCGGAAGATCCCGTAGGGAACAATGCGCAAGGGAAGCCCCGCGCCCGGTCTGGACACGCGACCGGGCGCGGGGGGCTGACGACCCGCGAGATTGCGGCCGTCGTCGAAGTCCGGACCGGCCGGAGGGTGTCCCACCGGACCGTCCGGCGCGACCGGAAGGCGCTGGGGCTGGAGGTGCCGAGGGGGAGGCCCTGGCAAATGGCCACGAACAAACGGGTAGACTTCCCTGGCCAACTGATTTAACGGGTTTTCCTCCAGTCACCGGAGAGGAAAACGGACCTGTCGGGAGCGCCCGCCGGTCACCTTGGGCGCGGGCTATTCGCCGCTAGCGCGGCGGCCCGTCAGCCTCGCCGATCGCGGGGTCGCGAACCGGCACCCAACGCCGGGCTGATCGTCACAGGCCACAGAGGGGGGGAGGGACCAGGCCCGGCCTGACAGCCGTGCAAGGGAGCGG
>CAZTOF010000281.1:0-5313 GCA_964615515.1 uncultured Gemmatimonadaceae bacterium | reverse complement strand
GCCGATGCCATGTGGGGTGCTCCGTGTCGTGGGTTTCCGGTGGGGACGGGCCGGGGTGGTCCCAGGGAGAAAAGCGATCCCGGCGGCGACCTGCCCGCCGTCCCTGGGCGCCATGCTCCGGGCCGGCCCTTCAGCCTCCGGTAAACTGACGGCGCCCTGGGCCCCGGCGCAACGCGAGATAGGGGTGGCGGTCGTCCCGGCGAGCCTCCTGAGGCGTGGGTACGGGGTCGATGTCGCAAAATGATCCCCCAAATCGAGGGGCGTCTGCATCTAAAAAGGGTGACGGGAGGACTACGCCTTGAACCCTTGCCGGGAGGAGCCATGGGCCGGACGGAGGAATCCAGAATCTTCGACCAGTTCGAACAGGTGTACGCGCGGTGGCACCGCCGGGAGGTGACACAGGCCCAGGCCGCTGCTCTGCTGGGGAGGAGCGTGCGGACGTTTCGGCGCTACGTGCGCAGCTATGAAACGGCGGGCCTGGAGGGGTTGGTGGATGGGCGGGTTCCCAGGGGCGGGCGCGGAGCATCTGCAGATGAGGTGGCCTCGTTGGCGACCCTCTACGCCGAGCGCTACGCCTCGTGGAGTGTGGCCGCATTCCATCGGGAATACCGCGACAGGCGCGGCGGGAAGCGGTCGTACTCCTGGGTTCGGCGACATCTTCAAGCGGCCGGCCTGGTTCAGAAGGGCGTTTGCGGGGTGAGGCGACGGCCGAGCCGGGAGCAGCCGCGGATCGAGGGCGTGCTGTTGCGCCAGGAGTCGATCAGGAGCGAGTGGGTGCCAAATGGAACCTGGGATCTGGTCGTCACCTTCGACGAGGCCACGAGCCGGGTCTACTCGGGGTTCTTCGTGGACGAACACACGATTTGGGCAGGCTTCCGCGGGGTTCGCGAAACGGTGCTTTGCAAGGGGTTGTTCGGGAGGATAGGCGCGACCTGGGCGCCGGACTGCGGGAGCAGCCCTCGTCCCACACAGTTCGGCAGAGCGATGACCGAACTCGGCATCGAAGTGGTACCGGCGTTTCCGAAGTGGGCGCATCGCAACCGAAACCGCACTCTCGCGGTGATGCGGAACTGTCTGCCGCAGCAGCTGCGCTGGGCGCGAATCGGCGAACGACGCCGGGCGAATCGCTTTCTGAGCCGATATTGGCCGAGGTTCAACGAGGCATTCTCGGCGCCGGCCGAGGGTGATCGCTTCGAATCCCTTCTGCCGGGGATGAGAGCGGCACTGGACGGTGCGTTCTGTCTGAAGGAGGGGCTCGACGTCGATGTCGACAGCTGTGTAGCCTACGGGGGGAGAAGACTCCAGCTGCCCACGAGTGGGAAACCGGGTTGGCGGGGGCGGGAGGTCGAAACCTGGGAGTTCGAGGGCGGAAGCATGGAGGTGTGGTTAGGAAGCCGCCCTCTGGGGCGGTATTCTGCTGACGGCGGCTTGGTGCAATGATACGATCCCGATGAGGAGCGCAACCTCTGAGCACGGTGAGGGGAGACCAATGGACCGATGTCCGGTTCGCAGTCGATATACTACAGCGATTTGTGGTTTCCCGGGGCCGGAGGACTCCCGAGCCACGGCGATGGACGAGTGGCGGGCTTCAGCAACCGGCCAAGTATCTGCACAAGAAAACCGGCCAGATTGGTGCACAGAACACTTGGCCCTTGGGGAAAACGGAATCACCGGCAATATTCGGCAAGCAGCCTTGGAGCGATACTCGCACTCGATAGGAAAGCAGAATGAGCAAGTTCGGCTGCGGGCCGATGGCGGGCGGCACCTGCGTGATCCGGTACGGCAAGGACTGCTCGAAGATCAAGCTGAGGGACGGCTGCAACATGGACTCCCCCAAGTGTAACCCCGTCCAGACATAGGGAGGGACGGCACGTTGGGGCGCAGAGCCGCCTCCGTCATGTCGGGGGGGCTGGCGGTACTCGTGTTGGTGCCGCCCCCCCCGGCTGGCGGACAGGAGCGCAGAATCATCCGGGCAGCCGCCAGCCCCCTGCTATCCATCGGCGGTGCCCGGGCCGATTCGCTCCACAGTTCGTTCCATGCCGTCAAAGGTGCGATCCGGCTCACGGACGGCAGCATCGTCGTTATGGCCGGGGGTCACCACGAGGCGCGGCGGTTCGGGCCGGACGGCGCCCACCTGTGGTCCAGTGGCCGCCGGGGCGAAGGTCCCGCCGAGTTCGAGTTGCCCGAGCTGCTGCCGTCCTGCTCGGGCGACAACCGGATCGTCATCCATGACCGCCGGCACGGTCGGATCACCATACTGAACAACGCCGGCGAGTTGATGGAGGACCACAGGCTCAGGCTGGGCGACCGCAGACCCTATAGTGCCATCGAGTGCTCGCCGTCCGGTCGCATGGCCTTCACGCTGTACGCTCCTGACGACGACATGCCATCCAGCCCCGGCCCCCACCGATGGTCCATGGACATGGCCTACGCCGAAGGCGAAGGGCGCGCCACCGTGTTCCGCTCAGGTGTTCCCGGAACCGACCGCCACCTGTATTTCCGGGACGGCTACCCCGTATCCGAACTGCCGTTGACGTGGGGGCGCGACGTAGCGTTGGCGGCCACGGACGACGGGGTGTGGGTCGGAACGGGCGACAGCCACGATATCGAGTTCGTCGATTGGGCGGGCACCACGACCCGCCGGATCAGCTGGACGGGTCCGGCCCATGGGGTGACGCAGGAGGACATCGGCCTCGAACGCGACCGTTTCTTCAAGCTCTACGAGGAGTGGGGGGTAGCCGACTGGCGCCAGCGCTTCGAGGACATGTGGGCACGGGACGAGCCTGCGCTGCCAGCCCGGTTTCCGTCCCACAACACGATCACGGTGGCCGCCGACGGCCACATCTGGGTCAAGCACTTCCGCCCGCCGAGCAACCCCGAACACCACTGGATCGCCTTCGACAGCACTGGCACGCATGTGGCCGACATGTTCCTTCCCGGCCCGTTCGTCGTCCAGCAGATAGGCCCCGACTGGGTGCTGGTGGTGGTGGCCGACGACCTGGGAGTGCAAAGCGTGGCCGTCTACGAGATGGTCCCGCAGTGAGGCAGGGCCGCCGCTACCGAAGGGCGCATTCTGCTGGCGGCGGGAATCAGGACGGACGGATACCTCACGGGAGTCAGAATCGAATCCCATCGCACGCCGATTGAATTGGTGGCCGACACCAGCGGGATCATCTTGCGTGCCGACCGCGCCTACGGGCCGTCGGGCCCCCTGCCAACGAGTGCCCGGTCGGCGCGGAGGTCTGCTGCTTCCCAGCACGGACACCATCATCGTCAAGGCTCCTCCGAAGTAGTAGGGAGCAGGTCGAGGACCGGCGTTGCCTGGGGCGCGAGTTGGTCGGGGCGGTCCGGGGCCGGGAGGACCTGGTTGAGGACTGGCGAGAGGATCTCGATCGATACCACCAGGACTTGGATCTCCAGTTCCCGTAGCTCGCGGTAGGCGATGATGAGGAAGTTGCCGCACCCACACGCCGGATCGAAGAGGGTCAGGTTGCCGAGCCTTCGCTGAAAGCGGCGCAGATCGGCACGACGACGGTTGTCCGTGCGGCGCTTCAGACGCTCGAATTCGGCCCGCAGGTCATCCAGAAACAGGGGCTCGATCACCTTGAGGATGTTCTTCTCGGTCGTGTAGTGCGCGCCCTGCTTGCGGCGCTCGACCGGGTCCATGACCGACTGGAAGAGCGCGCCGAAAATCGCCGGCGAGATGTTGGACCAGTCGAACCGGCACGCGTCGAGGAGCTTTTCCCGCATGGAAGCGTCGAATGCGGGGATGATCAGGCGTCGCGGTGCGGTCATCCTCCGGCGTATTGAGAACCTGAAAGAGCTGTGCCAACATCGGCCCAAGATCGAGGCCGTCCTGCCGGGTACGGGACTCAAGGAAGTCGAACAGGATGTCGCGCGGCTCGAACACACCGGTGTCGTCGGCGAACAGACAGAAGACGATTCGGACCAAGAATCGCTCAAGATCGTGACCTCGGTATCCGGCGTCGGCGAGCGCATCGTGCAGCCGTCCAACCAGTTCGGCGGCCTCGATGTTGACGGGGTCTTGATCGCGGAATCTCCGGCGTTCCACGCCGAGGATGAAGCCGAACGCCTCTACATGCGCGGGCAGGTCCGCGAGGGAAAAGGCGACGACCTCTCGCTCGTCGAGATCGTGAAGTTCGAAGTTCTGGAAATCGCTGACGAGGATGTAGCGCGGTCGGTCGCGCTAACAGGTCTATGAAGCCCGAGCGGTTGTCGAGCTTGCCGACATGCTCCTCGTAACGCGCGACGGATCGGCGTCGCACGTCGAAGACCTCGAAGAATTCATTGTAGAAGCTCTGCGACTCGCCCTTCTCGTACGCGGCTTCCCGCCACTCTTTGGCGAAGGACGCGGCGCGGACACGAACCTCGTTCCATGAGAGGCGCATCCGGCTACTCCGCCGCCGTATGGCTCACGGTGGGGTCCCCGAAGAGGCTATCGTGGGACCGCATCGCCTACCCTGATGTCCTCCTGCCATCCGCGTGCCCTGCGCGCCTCCGCAAGCTCGTAGCTCGCCTGCATCCGCATCCAGTGATCGGCCGTGCCCCAGCCAAGGGCCTCCAAAGCGAGTGCCATGTTCGTCGACACACCCGCCTTGCCATTCAGGAGCCGCGACAGCGTGCCTCGCTCGCAACCCAGGCGGGCAGCCGTCTGTGTCACATTCCATCCGACCTCGTCCATGCTCTCGCGGACCAGTTCGCCCAAGTGCGGGGGGTTGAGCATCGCAACCACTCGCTCGTCGCTTCCGGTCATTTCCTTCCTCCTTCCAGTCAATGGTAATCTACCAGGTCCACGTCCACCGCCTCGCCGTCCTCGAAGCGGAACACCACGCGCCAGTTCCCGGAGGCGCGAACGCTCCATTGGCCCGCCCGGTCGCCCTTCAAGGGGTGCAGCCTGAAACCGGGGGCGTCCGCGCTGCCGGGATGCGTCGCCTCCTGCAATCGGAACAGGATGCGCGAAGCCGGGGGACCAGACTCGCCGGGAGCCGGGAGCGATCATCGCGCTCGTGGAGCGCCCGCAAGCCCTTGTGTCGGATCTTCATCGATCAACTGTAGGGTGTGGCGTTACGCGCCGCTAGCACCGCTCAACCCGAGCACGGGGGAAACTCGGTGAAGGGCGGCGCGGGCGCTGGAGTCCCGCCATTCAGGTCCGCTTTTCCCGCTATCGCCGCCCGACGCAGTCAGCTATCTTCCAACGGCAGGAAACGCATATCGTGCAGTCCTGTATGACTTTAGAAGACTTCCTGCCGTGATATGCTCAGAACCACTCCTGCCAGCCCGGCGCCTCACCGC
>CAZTOF010000280.1:0-10782 GCA_964615515.1 uncultured Gemmatimonadaceae bacterium | reverse complement strand
CACCAGGCCCGCGTAGTCGATGTTGTCCTTGATGACGACCGGCACGCCGTGCAGCGGCCCCCGGGGACCGGTCGCGCGGAGTTCCCCGTCGAGTGCGGCGGCGATGGCCGGCGCTTCCGGGTTCATCGAGATGAAGGCGTTGTAGCGGTCCTCGTAGCGCGCGATGCGGTCCAGGAAGGCCC
This sequence comes from uncultured Gemmatimonadaceae bacterium, assembly GCA_964615515.1. Classification (GTDB taxonomy): domain Bacteria; phylum Gemmatimonadota; class Gemmatimonadetes; order Longimicrobiales; family Gaopeijiaceae; genus Bin94. The sequence continues at coordinate 10,600 of CAZTOF010000280.1, read as the reverse complement.
CGGTGAGCTGGACGATCGTGTACCGCCCGGAGAGGAGGTCCTCGTGCACTCGGGTGGCCGTGAGTTCGACGACGTCGATAGGCTGGAGGGCTTCGCGCGGGAGCCGTTGCGCAGGGACCGCGGGCGCCGCGACGGCGGCGGGGGGCTGAGGGCCCGGTGCCGCGACGCCGATGGGGGGCGATGTCGGCGCTACGGCGGGGATCGGCACCAACGCGGCGGCGACCAGGGCGGGCCAGGTCCACTTTGCCGACCGTGCCGCCTCGCTCACACCCCCGCTACGTAATGCAGACATTACATTGTGTCAAGTAAAGTACACATTCTCACGTCCATGGCTTCGCTCTGCGTTGCTCCCCGGTGCCTGCCGGGCGCGTCTGATCAAGGTAACCAAGCCACCCCGCACGTTGCGCGCGCGAGCGTTGCAATGTAGGGTAGATACCGCGTCCGCCCTTCTACCCTCGGGAGACGACCATGGGCCTCAACATCAAGAATGACGAGACCTGCGTGCTCGCGCGCGACCTGGCCCGTCTGACCGGCGAGACCATGACCGGCGCCATCACCGTCGCGCTGCGCGAACGTCTCGCGCGCGAGAGGCGTCGGCGCAACGCGGATACGCGCATTGAGGAACTGCTTGCCATCGGGCGTCGCTGTGCCGAGTCGCTCGAGCCCGGGCCGTCCGCCGCCGACCACGGGGAACTCCTCTATGACGAACGCGGCCTGCCCGCAGTCCGTGGATAAATCCGCCCGAGCACCGAGAGCGGCGAGGCGCCGGGCTGGCAAGGCGCGACGAGTGGTGAATAGCAGGGCTATTCGCCCGAGGAGCAACGCAGAGCGACGCCTTCGCGAAGAAAAGTATGCTAGACATGACAAGTTGTAATGTTGTCTTTACAGTGTGACCAGGCTGGGCGAAGCGGCCAGCGCGGATGCATCGCCGCTCGAATGCCGGGGGGATTTTGTCCACGGGCTGCCAGTGATCGTCGATAGCTCGGCGGTGCTCGCGATCCTCTTCGGCGAGCCCGATGCGAGGCGTCACGCCGCCGCGATCACGGCCGCCCACCCGTGTCGCATGTCGGTCGCGAACGTGCTGGAGGCCTCCATCGCCGTGGAGCGTCGAGGCGGCGACGCGGGGGCGCATGAACTCGACGCCCTTCTGGAACACGCGGAGATCGAGCTGGTGCCCGTCACGGTGGAACACCTGGAGGCGGCGCGGCGCGCATGGCGCCGCTTCGGGAAGGGCAACCACCCGGCCGGGCTGAACTTCGGCGACTGCTTCGCCTACGCGCTCGCCAGGACGACCGGCGAGCCGCTCCTGTTCAAGGGCGGCGACTTCGCCCGAACCGACATCGCGCCGGCGTAGCCCGGCCGCACCTTCCCATGCCCCGCTCCACCGACACCCTCATCGCCCTGCTCGACCTCGAACCGATCGAGCGGAACATCTACCGCGGCTTCAACCGCGACATCGGCTCGGGGCGGATCTTCGGCGGACAGGTCCTGGCCCAGGCGCTGGTGGCGGCCCGCCGCACGATCGACCAGGAGGACCGCGCGGCCCACTCCCTGCACGGCTACTTCATCCTGGAAGGCGACCTGGAGATCCCCGTGGTCTACTTCGTGGACTGCCTGCGCGACGGCAGGAGCTTCACCACCCGCAACGTCACGGCGATCCAGCACGGGAGGGCCATCTTCGCGCTCTCGGCCTCCTTCCACCGCACCGAAAGCAGCCTGTCCCACCAGGTGCCCATGCCGGACGTGCCGCCCCCGGAGGGACTGCGCTCCGAGCTGGAGATTGTGCGCGAGTTCCCCGAGAGGATCCCTTCCCACCTGCGGGCCGTCCTCACCCAGGACCGGCCGCTCGACTTCAGGCCCGTGGACGAGCACCATCCCTTCGACCGCGAGGCCCGCGCGCCCGTCCGCCGCGCGTGGGTGAAGGCGCTGGGCAGACTGGGCGACCGGCCGGTGCAACACCAGGCCGCGCTGGCCTACGCCTCCGACTACGGGATCCTGTCGACCGCGCTCCAACCCCACGGCCGCACCGTGCGGGACACGGATCTGATGGCCGCCTCGCTGGACCATTCCATGTGGTTCCACCGGCCGTTCAGGGCGGACGAGTGGCTGCTGTACGTGGTCGAGAGTCCCGTCACGCACGGGGCCAGGGGGTTCGCGCACGGGCGGTTCTTCACCCGGGACGGGACCCTGGTCGCCTCCGCCGCGCAGGAGGGGCTGCTGCGGACGATCGATTCCCGCAGGAAGGCCCGTTCGTGAGCGGCCCACGCTGAGGGAGCGACCCATGCGCGACCGGTTCGAAGCCGCCCTTCCCTTCCCCGACTACCTGGAAACCGTCCGGAAGAACGAGGCCCTGTGGCGCGGCGTCCATGAGCGCGTCCGGCTTCCGGGTGAAGTCGTCGCGGAGGCCCGCGCGCTCCCCGGCACCTGGCACCTCCTCGCGCTGAGCGAAGACTGGTGCGGCGATGCGGTCAACATCCTCCCCGTCGTGGCCCGCTTCGCCGAGGCGCTCCCGAACGTCGGCCTGCGCGTCCTGGGCCGTGACGCGAACCTGGACATCATGGACGCGCACCTGACCGGTGGCCGCAGCCGCTCGATCCCGGTGGTGATCCTCTACGACGCGGACTTCCGGGAACGGGGCTGGTGGGGTCCCAGGCCGAGCAAGCTTCAGAAGTGGGTGACGGAGGAGGGGATGAAGATGGAACCCGGCCCGCGCTACGCGGAGACCCGCCGCTTCTACGCCCGGGACAGGGGAAGGGCGATTCTGGCCGAGATACTGGAACTGATCCGCTCCGCCGCAACCGACACCGCCACCCCGTGAACGCCGCTGCTTCCCGGCAGGGCGCGAACGCCTATCCGTCCCGGTTCAGCCGCAGCACCCGCGGGTGCTCCACGCCCAGCTCGTCCCGCCACACCCCCAGCACCACATCCGTCCCGATTCCCATGACCTCGAAGTCCTCGGGAAACTCGACCCCTCCGAGCCACCTCCCGTCGTTCGCCAGAACCTGCCACGTCTCCGGCCCCTCCTGCTCGGTGCGACCGCGGAACGGACGCAGCCAGACCGCACCGGACGGGTCCGTGAGGAGACCGTCGTAGGCGGGCCGCGTGGACGGAGCCGGGATATCGGCCACGGTGCTGCGCCACCAGGCGGGAGGATCGTCACCCAGCATCGCGTTTCGCTCCGCGCCTATCGCTTCGGGACCGAGTGCGAGGGGGAATGACGGGACTCGCAGGATGCGCACCAGCTCACCGCTTGCCGTGAGTACCTCCACCTCCATCGAGACCGCGTGGCCGTGGTAGATGTGGCCACTGTGCGCCGCGACGTGCGAGCGCCTGCCGAAGAGGGTGCCGGTCTGGCCCTGGCGGGGTCCGGACACGACGACATGCTGCTCCTCGCCCGCGGTCTCGCCGATGCTGTCGGTGACACCGTCGCCCGGATCGACGCGCCAGAGGACGGTCGGGACCCGAACCAGCCCGCCACGCTCGAGGATCTCCAGCGACATCATCTCGGCCTCCACGACCAGGGCCCCGTCGTCAAGGGGGTGGACGGCCAGGGAAAAGTGGGGAAGCGCGAAATAGCCGAGGAATGCGAGGCCGGGGGTGAACAGCGCGATCCGGTCGGTATGGTCGAGCGCGATCAGGGTGTCTCCGCGACCGCGCGTCAGCCCGACGATCAGGTCGAACTCGCCGGGTCCGTCTCCCCTCCCGCCGGCGGAACGCTCGAACTTGCCGGATGCGGAGTAGAGACGGATTTCGTCGGAACCGCCGTCCGCAACCGCCAACGTTCCGTCGGAGAGGCGGACCATTCCCCGCACCTCGTGGAACCGGTGGTTGTCCCCCGACCCGCTTGCCGCTAGATCGACCACCGCCTCCGGATCGATGCGCCACAGGCTGGAGTCGCCCCAGACGGGACGCAGGGCTTCGACGATCTCGACGCCCGCGCTGTCCCGGCGGGCCAGGAGGGACGGATCGTCGCCGCGGTCGCTGCACGCGAGCACGGACGCCAGCGTGGCCGCAACGACGGGTGGCAGACCGGAAGTCATCCGCATGTGGATCTCTCGGGTGGGTGGGGGAAGCAGGGGCAAGCGCCACAACGTGCCTCGCAGCAGGTACTTTACGCCAGAGTGGAAGGACACGCCCCCGCCGAGCCGGCCTACGCCGCCGGGTGCAAGTCCGCTTACCTTACGGAAGCGCAGTCGCTGCCCGCGGCGATCCGGCGAGCATCGAGAGCGACGAGGGCGCCCGGGGTGCAAGGGACGGTGAGAGGGCGATGGCAAGCGCTGTTCGCCCGAGTAGCGACGGAAAGTGAGCCCTTGAGTGGCACAATGTATACTATACTTGACATACTGTAATGTGTGCTTTACATAATCGGCAGGTGAAGCGGAGCGTTTCAGCGCGGATGCTCCGCCTGCCGAATACAGCGATCCCGGATCGAACAGAGCGGGCGCGCAAGTCGGAAAGGAATGGCCCAGGGTGGAAATCGCGGTCCTGACGTCGGCCTTCGCCATGTCCGTCGTGAGCGGGTTGATCCCCTTCGTGAACGCCGAAGTGCTGGTCGCCGGAGCCGCCGTCGCCGTGCCGCCCGGGTACGTCATTCCGGTCATCCTCCTGTGTTCGGTCGGGCACATGATGGCCAAGGTCGGGCTCTACGCCGGCGCGCGCTGGCTCCCGGAACGGCTGCCGGCCAGGGCCCGGGACCGGCTGGAGCGCGCTTCCGCGAAGACGAAGCGGCTCGAACAGGCCGGGTTCACCCTGGTCCTGGTCAGCGCCGCCGTGGGGCTTCCGCCCTTCTACCTGATCGCCCTCGCGGCCGGAGCCATGCGCATGAACCTCACCTGGTTCATCGTGGTGGGACTGGTGGGGAGGGGCGTGCGCTTCGCCGCGATCGCCTATTCGGCGGTGGCGGCGGGCGGAGCCATCCAGGGAACGCTGTGAGGGGCGGCAACGTGCCTGAAACGCGGGCGCGCCGCACTTGAGCGACGACCCGAGGGTCACGATCCTGGTCGACTCGCCCGCCATCTGGCGCGCGGTCCGGGCCGATCTGGCCGGGGCCCGCGACTCTGCCTACATTCAGACCTACTCGTTCGAGGGGGACCGCGCGGGAACCGACCTCACGAACGCGTTCCTCGCGGCGCCGGCTCCGGACCTCAGGCTGCTCATCGACTCCTACACCCGCGTCAACCAGAGCGACAGCTGGATCGCTGCGCCCCGCAACCTCTTCAACCGCGCGCTCCGAGACGAGGTGCGAAACACGCGGCGCCTCGTCCGGACGCTCCGCGCCGCCGGGGTCGGTGTCCGCTTCGGGCGCCCCTTCGGCTTCCTGGGACGCAAGGCCCTGCGGCGAGACCACAAGAAGCTCATCCTCTTCGACGACCGCGTGGCCTACGTGGGCAGCATCAACTTCTCGGAGCACAACTTCGAGTGGCACGACCTGATGGTGCGTATCGAGCACCCGGGGGTGACGAGCTTGCTCAAGCGCGACTTCGTGCACTCGTGGGAAGGGCGGTCGCGGGCGTTGTCAGGGTCCTTTCCCAAGCTGGGACTGGATCTGCACACCCTGCCCGGCAGGGACAACCGCGAAGCCTTCGACGGGCTCCTCGGCCGCATCGACCGGGCCGAGCGTTCCATTCATGTGATCAGTCCGTACGTCGGCCCGCCCTTCACACGGCATCTTGCGGCCGCGGCGGATCGAGGCGTCGAGGTACACGTCGTCACGCCGCTCCACAACAACAAGGCCTACCTTCAGAAGTACCTGCTCGCAAAGGCCGCGCGCTCCCGCTTCCACGTCCGGCTCGACCCGGGCCGCATGATCCACATGAAGTGCATGCTGATCGACGACTCGACGCTCATCACCGGCTCCTCAAACTTCGACCTGATGAGCTACCACGGCTTTCTGGCCGAGATCGTCGCGGTCTTCCGGTCGCCCGCGGTCATCGGCGCCTTCCGCCGCCAGGTGCTGGAGCCCGACCTGGCTGCCTCGCGACGTTTCGCACCCGCGGAGGGAGGGGCCCCCGGAACCTGGGAACGAATGGTCGCCACGGTCCCGATCCGCGCGGCCACCCTGCTGGCCCGGGCGCTCAACCCATCGGCGGCGCGAGGTTCGCGTGGCGGTTGAGCGACACACCGGCGCCCGGGTCCGCACCCTCGGCCTCTGGCTCGGCCCCGCCGCCTTCCTGCTCCTCATGATCTTCCCGGTCGACCCGGGGAACCCGGCGGCCAGCCACCTCGCCGCGGTCGCGCTCCTCATGGCGGTCTGGTGGGTCACCGACGCGATCCCCCTCTTCGCCACCGCGCTGCTCCCGCTCGTCCTCTACCCGCTCCTGGGCATCATGGCGGGCCGCGAGACCGCGCCGATCTACTTCAACAGCACCATCGTGCTCTTCCTCGGCGGGTTCATGATCGCGCTGACCATGGAGAAGTGGAAGCTGCACCGGCGCATCGCGCTGGGCATCATCCACGCCGTGGGGGGCGGGCCGGCCCGCATCGTGCTGGGGTTCATGATCGCGGCCGCCTTCCTGTCGATGTGGATCTCGAACACGGCCACCGCGGTGATGATGGTCCCGATCGGGCTGGCCATCGTGCTGCAGACCGAGAGCGAGGCCGGGAAGGAGGGCGCGCGCCACTTCTCTGTCGGGCTCATGCTCGGGATCGCCTACGGGTGCAGCGTCGGGGGGCTGACGACGCTGGTCGGCACCCCGCCCAACCTCTCCTTCGTCCGCATCTTCGAGATCCTCTTCCCCGAGGCGCCCCACATCGCCTTCGGGCAGTGGCTGGTCATGGCGCTGCCGGTGGGCGCGATCATGCTGGTCGCCGCGTGGCTGCTGATCACGCGCGTCTTCCACCGCGTGCCGGACGAGTCGGCGGTCGACCGGGACGTGGTGGCCACCGAACGGGCGCGTCTCGGCGCCATTTCGTTCGAGGAGCGCGCCGTGCTGGGGGTCTTCGTCGCCACGGCGCTGCTGTGGGTCTTCCGGGTGGACCTGCAGCTGGGGTTCCTCACGCTACCCGGGTGGTCGCGCCTTCTTCCCGACCCGGGCCTGATCGACGACGGCACGGTGGCGATCACCCTGGCCGCGGTCCTCTTCTTCATCCCCACGCGCAACCGGAAGGAGGGCGCCACCCGCGTCATGGGGCCGGATGTCATCCCGCGCCTGCCCTGGAACATCGTGCTCCTCTTCGGGGGCGGCTTCGCGCTGGCCGCCGGGTTCCAGGACACGGGGCTGGCGCACCTGATCGGCAACCGGTTCGAGGTGCTGGGCAACCTGCCCGTCTTCGTGACGATCCTCCTGGTCTGCGCGGCGCTCACCTTCCTCACCGAATTCACGAGCAATACGGCCACCACCGAGATGATCCTGCCGATCCTGGCGTCGGTGGCGGTGGTGACGGGTACGCATCCCCTCGTGCTGATGATCCCGGCCACCCTGTCGGCTTCGTGCGCCTTCATGATGCCCGTGGCCACCCCTCCCAACGCGATTGTCTTCGGCAGCGACCGGGTCACGGTGGGCGAGATGGCCCGCACGGGGATCGTGCTGAACCTGATCGGGGTGGTGGTGATCGCGGTCGTCGTCTTCACCGTTGGACTCGCGGTCTTCGACATCGATCCGGCGGTCGTGCCGGAGTGGGCGCGGTCGATCACGGGTGGATCGCTGGACTGAGCCCGCCGGGAACGCGTGACTGGCGCTGAACCCCTTCACCGACAGCTGCCTGGAGAGCTCCACGATCTCCTGCACGCTGAACTCGGACTCAGGGTCGTCCAGCCTCGATACGACATGCAGAAGATCGCGCTGCCGGTCGCTCACCCTCGACCACCGGACCGTAAGGAAATCGCTGTCCAGCTTGGCCGTGATCTCCTTGATCGGGACGCTTGGGTTGCTCGATCCGGTCGTGATCTGCGACACGAAAACGTCGAAGGCCTCATGGCAGAAGAAATGGATGAAGTACGCGTATCCGCCCGAGTGCTTCTCGATCTGACCATCAGGCCCATTAGTAGCTATTGTGCCCCCATGCGAGAAATCACTGCCAAGGAGGCCAAGAACCGGTTCGGTCAGCTCCTCCGGTCGGCCCAGCAGGGACCCGTGCGCGTCACCCGGAACGGCACGCCGGTGGGCGTGATGCTGTCGGTGGAGCAGTTCGAACGACTGCGCGGAACCGCCTGGGACCGGTTGGCGGCCGCGATGGATGCCATGAGCCGGGAGGCGGCCGCCAGCCGCCTCTCGCCTTACAGGGGGGCACGGCGCTGCGGTTCCTCTACGGGCTGCCCAGGTACTCGGAGGACCTCGACGGCACGTCTCGCTGCGGCTCCACCACCACGACCGCGCCTCCCTCCTGGCGGGGAAGCTGCACGCGGTCCTCTGCCGTCCATGGACGAAGGGCAGGGACATCTTCGATCTGGCGTGGTACCTGAGCGACGCGTCCTGGCCGGAGCCGAATCCGGAACTCCTGCGCGCCGCCCTCCGGCAGACCGGCGTCGACACCGGCCCGATCAGCGCCGAAGGATGGAGGCGGGTGGTCGCCGGGCGCGTGGCGGCGCTGCCGTGGGACGAGGTGTCGGCCGACGTGCGGCCGTTTCTGGGAGGCGCGGAGAGCCTGCCGGGAAGGGAGGAGGTGCTGGGCCTGCTGGAGCCCCTTCGGGCTTCGCGCTGACGGGAACCGGCCCGCGGACGCGAAGCCGACCCCATGTGCGCTTCGCGGAGGGACTCACCTCACTGCGCCTCGCAGACGTAGTCGAACAACCTGACCGCGATCCTCCCGCAGGCGTCGGTCACCCGCCGCCAGTCCCGCCACCTGTCCGCCAGATCCCTGTACTCGGAGATATCCAGCCCGGCGAGATCGTAGGGAAGCGGGTTGGCCAACTGAACCTGGAGTTGCTGGAGGGCGGACTCGCCACTCTCCTGAGGATACAGCCGGTCGAATGACCTCAGTGCTTCGCCGGTCGCCCTGGATCCCAGGTGGGTCGCAAGCGCCACGAAATCGAGGTAGTCCCTGGTGGCGTTGCGCTTGAGGATGAGGACGCCCTTGATGCGGAGGATCTCCGCTGCCGTCGGGATGGTCAGTGCCGCTCCCTCCACATCGAGCGTGGTCGTCTCCAGCGGTTCGGTGCGGATCTGCTGCCGTACCCCGGTCTGGATCCCATCCAGGCTTCCGAAGATCTGTACGGGCCGCGCCAAACGGGCCGTCTGCCAGCCGGCGACCGATTCCAGCTGCTCGATCACCTCGTCGAAGCGCTTCCGGAGATCGGCAAGGACGTGATCGGCGTCCAGCGAGAAGCGGTGCTCCGCGTGGATGGCGGCCGCGGTCCCGCCGACAAGAACGGCGCCGGGTACGATCGCCGCCGAGGAGAGCAGGCGCTCCCACTCAGGAAGGTGCGCGCGACTGCCTGGCATACCGCATCCAGAAGTGGTGGCGCTGCGCGCGCGGATCCGCCTTGTACGGGGTGCAGACCCGCTCGATCCTGTCCAGGACCGACGGATCCCGCCGGGCCGCTCGCCGCAGGTCGGCCCAATGTCGCCACTGTCCCCGAGCGATGATATCGTCGATCGCGGCCAGGGTCAGTCGGCTGTGGCTGAGGTGGCGGTGGCGCATGGCTTCCGCTGGGGACTCCGGCATGCGGACGCCAATTCCGCTTGAACTGGACGGGCCCGCGGGATGCCGTTGGATGTCGATTCAAGGTAACATGGGCAGGGTTGTCCTCCCCGCACTGGCAATCACGATCGCGATTCCCAAGCTGGATTTGCCCTTGAAGCGGCTGCCTCGCGAGCAACCCGACCGCCGGGGAGATCCGGGGGGCGGGTTTCAAGGCGCCGACCCACTGTCACGCCCCCACCACCAGCTCCCCCTCCCACAGCCTGCGCACGAACGTCTCCGCGGGCAGCACTTCGATCCCGTCCGGCGTCCGGCGCGGGCGCGGCTCGAGGCAGACAACCACGCGCCGGCCGGCATCGTGTTCCAGCGCCAGGCTCCGCAACCCCTTGAGGTGGGGGCGCCCGATGTTCGCACTCGCCTTCGCCTCCACGGCCAGGGCCATGTCGCCCAGCACGAAATCGACCTCGACCCCGCTGGGAAGCCGCCAGTGCGTGAGCTCGGCGTCCAGGTCCGTGTACGCCACGAAGGCGGCAAGTTCGTGGTGCACCCAGTTCTCGAAGGCCTTGCCGTACAGCTCGGAGCCCCGGTGCACGGTTCCGCGGCGGGCCAACCGGTTCACGACGCCCACGTCGGCGAAGTAGAACTTGGGTGCGCCGATCAGCCGGCGCTTGCGGCGCTTGCGCCAGGCCGGGAGCCAGCGTCCGAGAAGGGTGTCCCCGAGAATCCCGAAATAGCCCTTCACGGTGGGGCTCGACACACCGCATTCACGCGCGATGTTCGAGAAGTTCACCGGCTCCGTGTCGCTTAGCGCCGCTACGTCCAGGAAACGGGAGAAGGCGGGCAAACTGCGGACCATCCCCTCGGCCGCGACTTCCTCCCTGAGGTAGTCCGCAATGTACGCGTCGAGCAGTTGCCGGTGGCGCGCTGCCTGGTGGATGCGCGGCAGGTACCCCCGGTTCAGCAGCCGGTCGAGGTCGAGGCCGCTGCCGATTTCGGCCGCCGTCAGGCCGCGCAGCTCATA
>CAZTOF010000279.1:0-5554 GCA_964615515.1 uncultured Gemmatimonadaceae bacterium | reverse complement strand
CCCATCAGGTAGTCGGCGCGTACATTGGCCTCGGGAGGCACCGGAATCGCCATCACCCGGCCTGGCGCGACATCGGTCCGGTACACGATCGCGGCGTCGGCCACCCCGAGTTCCACCTTGGCGCGCACCAGGCGGGCGTTGCTTTCCTCCGAGACCACCCGGCTCAGCACGTCGTTCTCGAACTCCGCGCCCAGACTTCCGCCCGCCCGCCGCAGCGCCTCGCGCGCATAGGTTCCCACCGGCACGTGTTCGGTCCCGATCACCAGGCGTCGGGCGCGCGGCAGGTCGGCGAAGGATTCGATCGCGGCGGGGTTGTCGGGTGGCACGATGAGCGCCAGTTCGTTGCCCGCGAACCGCCGGTATCCGGGCAGGTGGCCGGCGCGCCGCAGGGCCTCGACGTGACGGGGGTCGGCCGAGGCGAAGACATCCGCCTCGGCCCCCTGTTCGATCTGGAGCCTGAGCACCTGGCTGCCGGCGAAGACGAGACCGACGTCGGTGTCCGGGTACGCGACCTCGAAGGCCATCTCCATTTCGTGGAATGCGTCCGTGAGCGACGACGCCGCGAAGACCTGCAGCGGCCGCCGTCCGGTCCCGGCCCCGTCGCACGCGGCGATCGCGGCCGCGGCCAGGATGCAGAGGAGGGTGGTCGCAGCGGCGCGACCGCCGGAGCTCACGCGGCCGCCACCGTCGTGACCTGCCCGCTCCGGGAACTGTCGTATCCGGGCAGGTGCTCCACCTCGGCCCGGAAGGCCGCGTCGTCCAGCGTTTCGATGAGGCGTGAGACCGGCGACTCGGCGGCACTGTCGGCCGGGACCACCAGGTCGAAACTCTCCTCCGCGAGGGGAATGAAGTCGAGTCCCTCGGCAAGGGCTGCGCTTTCGATCGCGATGCCGGCGTCCGCCGACCGCCACCGCACCAGGCGGGCCACCTCGCGGTGACCGGCGGCCAGGGGTCCGCCGCCCGGCCAGGTGTCGGCGCCCTCGTCCTGCAGAAGGCGGGTCGCCAGGTCGTGCGCCCCCGATCCCTCCTCGCGGCGGGCCAGTCGAAGCCCGGGCCGGAGCAGATCGGCTCCTCCATGCAGACCCAGGGGGTTGCCGGGAAGAACCACCAGCCCCTGGCGCCACCGCGTCAGGTTGACCACGAGCGACTGCCGGCCCGGCAACGCCCGCCTGGCGGCGGCTTCCGCCCCGCCCTCGCGCGACAGATGAAGGCCCGCGACATGCACCAGCCCTCCGGCCAGCAGCTGCATGGCGCCGCGGTTCCCGGCGGGCAGCCAGGTCACCCTCGCGTCGCCGAAGCGCTGGTTGACGCGGTTCGCTACCGCACCCAGGAGGGGGGCGCACCCCGCGACCAGCACGTTGGCCCGGAGGCTGGCGGAGTCGGCCAGCGGGCGGACCACCGCCTCGCCGTCGGTCGCCGACTCGATGATCCCGTCGGCGGCGGTCATGCCGTGTGCGGGCAGCCGGTGCGCGACCCAGCGTCCCCCGACCTTGCCCAGAGCGACGCGCGCGTTGTTCTCGCGTCCGGCCGCCGCGGGAGCCAGGCGGGCGCGGAGCCCCGGGTCCGGAGCCAGGCGGAAGATGTCCTCGACGCTGCACCCCAGGGTATGGGCCAGCTTCAGCCCGAGGCTGGTCGAAGGGACGTTGCGGCCGGCCTCGATGGCGAGGATCGCCTGCCGTGAAACGCCTACCCGCATGGCCAGAGCGTTCTGGGACAGGCCGGCGGCCTTGCGCTGCTGCTTGAGGTGATTGTCGAGACGGGGTTCGGACATCGGGTTCCTCCGGTGAGGGGGTTCGGATCCTCGCAAATGCACACTACGTGTTCCTCAATTGTAATGTCTGCATTACATGATGTAAAGCAGGGTTGTCAGGAACGGCCCCTACGCCATGTGCGGCCGCATGGCCCTGGCCAGCGAGACCTCGATGTCCGATATGGCCGCCGTGACGGCACGCCCGATCAGATCCATCCTGCGGATGTGCTCGATGCGCGGCAGGGCGTGTCGCACCTCGCGCTTCGACAACAGCTCCGTAAAGATGCCGCAGGCGTCGGCCAGGCAGATGATCACGACATCCCGGGGGGTGGGCACCACCTCGCTGAACAGCACTTCCATGATGCGCAGCTTCACCTCGCGTTCGGCCCTGCCGTCGACGAGCGGGTAGCGGCGCGCCCGGAAAACCCACAGGAATCGTCCCTCCCGCCGCTCCAGAATGCCGCGTCCCACCAGACTCTCGATGGCTGCCTCGCGGGTCTCGTCGGCGCGGTTGGCCTCGCGCTCCACCCAGAAGCGGGCGTCGCGGGTCTGGGCGGCGGCGGCGATGTCGGCCAGCGCGGGGTCGAGGATGGGGTCGTCCAGCGGCGTCGGGTCGACTAGGATGAGCTTCTCCAGGTCCGTGTCGATGCGGTCCTCCAGGGCGAGATCCATAAGGACGCCGCCGGCGAGCGCGTACCGCAGCGACCAGTCGGGCACGCGCAGGAACCTCTCCCCCTCGTCGTCGAGGAGGAGGAGCATGATCTCTTCGGCGAATCTCAGCATGGGTCCGGGAGTCCGTGAAAAAGTGCTCCGAGCACCGAGGGCGGCGAGGCGCCGGGCCGGTCTTCCGACGTCACCGGGAGTGCTACCAGCTGCCCAGCTCGCCGGCACGCCCGATCACCCCGCTCAACCGGTGGGCCGCGTTGCGCCAGTTGGTCTGTACCGAGGTCTGGGCCAGGTCGCACTTTCCATCCGCGATGGCGTCCACGATGAGCTGGTGTTCCGCGACCGACACGGCGATCTGATCGAAGAGGGTGCCCACGTAGAGCCGGGCATACCGTTCGGCCTGTGGCTTGATCGCGTTGTGGAGAGCCAGGAGGCGGGGTCCGGCGCCCGCCTCAACGTAGGAGCGGTGGAATCGGGCGTCGTACTGGAAGATCCGTTCCCGCGACGGCCGCCTTCGCTTGGTCTCGCCCAGGAGCTTGGCGTTGAGGCGGTTGAGCTTGTCCACGAGGCGACGGCGCTTCTCCTGCTTCGCGGCCCGCCACGCGGCGAGCCCCTCCAGTTCCCCGACGATGTAGAACAGCTCGCGCGCGTCGCCCTGGGTGAGCGGCGCCACGAACGGGCGGCTCTGGCGGCCGCGTCCCGGATCGGAGATGTAGCCCTCCTGCATGAGGCGCTGCAGGGCGCTGCGGACGGGGGTGCGGCTGAGCCCGAGCCGTTCGGCGATCTCGGTCTCGATCAGGCGGGAGCCGGGGGCGAGCCGGCCATGGACAATCAGCTTGCGAAGGTTCTTGTACGCCTGTGTGCCGCGGTCGTCCGCGGGCGATGCGGTTGTCGCCATGTGCTTCTTTGGGGCAGGGGCTGGCGCGGGATGGTCACCATATGTGGGTAACCTAACCTAACATACACGGTGGTCGCGGGTTGCAGGAGGAGCTCCGGGCCGCGAGCGACCCTGGATACCTTGCCGTATACAAGAGCATGCCGTACCGTGGGACGCGGTGGAATCGTTGACCGATCGGAGCCCCATGCCGAAAGCGCCATGACCGCAGCCCCCGAGGTCGCCTGTGCCGCGGCTGCGCCGGAGGTCGAACTCCGGCTGGTGGAGACCCGCCAAGAGTACGAAGCCTGCGTGGAGCTCCAGCGCGAGACGTGGGGGCGGGACTTTACCGATATCGTCCCCGTGACCATGATGGGGATCGCCGTGAGGATGGGTGGGATCTGCCTGGGTGCCTTCGGCCCGGACGGGGAGTTGCTCGGCTTCGTTTTCGGCGTGACGGGTCCCTGGCGGGGAGAACTTGCCCACTGGTCGCACATGCTTGCCGTGCGGAGGGAGGCCCGGAACCTCGGCATCGGGAAGCGGCTCAAGATTGCCCAGAGGGTTGCGGCGGCGGAGCAGGATGTGGACGCGGTGTACTGGAGCTTCGATCCCCTCGTTGGGCGCAACGCCCACTTCAACCTCAACCAGTTGGGGGCGTCGGTCATCGAGTACGTCCGGGACATGTACGGGACCACCAACAGTGTGCTGCACCGGCTGGGGACGGACCGGTTCATAGCACGGTGGGATATGCGTGACGATCCCGGGCCGGCGGTGCGGGGGTGTGCGGGAATGGCCCCCGCGAGGGCGGAGATGAATTGGCCGGTGGTGGGGGTGCCCGGAGAAGAACGGGTGCTGCCCGTCGGCGCCGATGTCGTCGAGGTGTTGGTCCCCCGCGACATCAGGGCGGTGACGGATCAGTGCCTGGCCGAGGCGTGGGCCTGGCGCCATGCCAACCGGCGAGCGTTCACGGGATTGCTGGGCGAGGGCTACGAGATCGCGGGCTTTGTGCCCGGAAGGGAGTATGGGAGGTATGTGGTGAGAGTGGGGCGGGGTGGGAGGTGCGGCGATGTCAAGTGACGTTTACAAGATGTAGTGTGCGGTTGTCATCTTTCGCGGCGTGGTGGGGATCGAGGCGCGCGGGTTCATCTTCGGGGTGCCGGTGGCCCAGGAACTTGGCATCATGTCATGTGTGGTTGTCATTTCGGGGTGTTCCCAAGGGGTCTTGGCGAGCGATGCCTGCCCCTGGCCGGGCCGCCCTCAATTCCGAAAGCGGCACCGGCGGCCCTCCCCAGGAAACGCCGCGGAAGATGGTGAGGAGCGCGGAGCGCCAGATTGTGAAAGCGATCACAAGCACGGCCAGCGGGAAGGGGAGGGCAGTCCACCAGGGATAGGAGTCGTCCCGCGAGACGGTCATGGCCACCAGCCAGTAGGTGATCGGGCAAGCGGCGAAGAGCACGCCGGCCAGGATCCGGTTGGTCGACAGAAGGAGCGGTGCCAGCACGAGCGGCGCGGTGGCGAGCCATATGATTGCGGCGGTGGCGCCTGCCGCCTTGGAGACCCGGTAGTCCAGGGCGGCGAAGGAATTTTTTTCGAGTCCCCGAACGAAGTCCCCGAGCGAGTGGTACCAGGGGCACTCCAGCACAGCCTCTCCCTTCAGGAAGGCCGACCTCATCCCCGACATCTTCACGGTCTGGCCCAGGCGGAGATCCTCGTCGGGCCGGAGCGCGACCCGTCCGTGGCCTCCGATGGCGCGGTACGAGTCGGCGCGCATGATCGTGTAGGAGCCGACTCCGAAGAAGGCGGAGCTCCGTGGGTCCTGCACCTTCCGGAGCCGCTGCCTGGTCCCGACGAGGAAAACGGATGCGATCGCGCAGGCCTGGAGCATGGTCCCGGTGAGCGTGAGGCGGGGGGACGCAGCGAGGTGGTCGAGGCGCTCGCGGACGAGGTGGCGCACGCCGAGCGCCGCGGCGGCGGGGGCGAAGACCACGTCGGCGTCGGTGAAGAGGAGGACTTCGCCGGTGGCAGCGTCCGCGCCGCGCCGGGCCGCGTGGGGCTTGCCGAACCAGCCCGGCGCGAGTTCGTCGATATGCAGGATGTTGAGGCGGGCGTCACGGGTGGCCAGACGCTCGGCGATCTCTCCCGTGCGGTCGGTGGAGCGGTCGTTGACGAAGACGACTTCGTAGTCGTGGTAGTCGAGGGCGAGGAGCGACCGCAGGGCGGGTTCCATGGAGCGCTCCTCGTTGTGGGCGGTGACGATGATGGAC
>CAZTOF010000278.1:0-3928 GCA_964615515.1 uncultured Gemmatimonadaceae bacterium | reverse complement strand
CCGCCAGCTCGGCTACCTGCCCCAGGACTTCGGGTTCTACCCCCATCTCACGGGCGAATCCATGCTGCGATTCCTCCTCGTCCTCAAGGGCGTGCAGGCCCCGCAAGGGCAGAAGCGCCTCGCGGCCGAACTTCTCGACCGGGTCAACCTCTCCCACGCCGCCAGGCGCAAGGTCAAGGGCTACTCGGGCGGCATGCGGCAGCGGCTGGGGATCGCGCAGGCGCTGGCGGGCGATCCGAAGCTGCTGGTGGTCGACGAACCCACCGCCGGTCTCGACCCGGAGGAGCGGCTCCGCTTCTACCGCCTTCTCGCCGAGCTGGCCGAGGACCGCACCGTGCTCCTCTCGACGCACATCGTGGACGACATCTCGGTGCTCTGTCCGCGGGTGGCGATCATGTACGACGGGCGCTTCGTGGCCGACACGACGCCCGCCGAGGCGCGCGGCCGGCTCGCGGGCACGATCTACCAGGGTGCCGTGGCGAAGGATGACCTGGCCCGGATCGACCGCGAGTACCGGGTCACGCAGGCGATCCTGATCGAGGGGCGGAACCAGGTGCGGATCCACCTGCCGGAAGGCGAGCCGCCCGAGGGCTTCGAGACGGCGGAGCCCACGCTGGAGGACGCGTACCTGCTGTTGGCGCAGGCGAACGGGAACGGGAGGCACGGCAACGGACAACCGCCCCGGGACGCGGAGGCCGTTGAGGTCGGCGAATCCCCGCGTGGCGACGATCTGGATGCCGGCACGGACGCGGTCTCCCGCTCGTGAATCTTTTCACAAGGTGGTGGGAGGTCACGCGCAGGGAGTTCCTGGCGGGCCTGCGCCGCCCCTCCAACTGGGTCCTGCTGGTCATCCTCGGCTTCATGGCGCTGGGCCTCTCGGACGGGTCGGTGACCGTGTCGAGCGGCGAGTCGGGTGTCGGCGGCGAACGGCCGCACATCACCTCCGTGTACAACCAGAGCATGATCCAGACGATCGTCATGCTGGTGCTGGCCGCCTGGTTCCTGGCCATCTCGTGCGGGATGGTGGTGATCCGCGACCTCGAGCTGCAGGTCGTCGAGGTCTTCCACTCGACCCGCCTCACCCCGCGCGAATACGTCTGGGGGAAGTTCGGGGGGGCGGTGGCCCTCTTCATGGTCATCTGGCTCCTCTTCCCCGGCCTGTCGATGTTCCTCATCCATGTGGTCGAGGGATCCGGGAGTTCCGATGTGATCGGGGACTTCACGCTCGGCAACTACCTGTTCCCCACCCTCCTCTTCGGCCTGCCGCAGATCCTCTTCCTGGCCGGCGTTCCTTTCTTTCTGGGCACCTGGACCCGCCGCCCGATCCTGGTCTTCGCCTTCCCCCTGGTGGCGCTGCTGGTCACGCTGAGCTTCTTCGTAGGCTGGTCCCCGAGCTGGCTCTCGCCCGATGTGAACCGCGCGCTCATGCTCCTCGATCCGTCGGGCTTCCGGTGGCTGAACGAGACGTTCCTCAAGGTCGACCGCGGGGTGGAGTTCTACAACACGGCGGCGCTCCGTCCCGACATCGGGTTCGTGGTCAGCCGTGTGGCCCTGGCGGTGGCGGGACTGGTTGCCGTGGCGGGCGCGGCCCGTGTCTACGCGCGGAGAACGCTGGCGGGCGGCACGGAGTCGCGGTTCCTTGCGTGGCTGCGGCGCCGGCGCGCACAGCCCGCCGCCCCCGGCACTTCCTCTCCCGCGAACGGGTCGAAGGCAACGCTGGCCGACATCGCGATGACCACCCGGCCGCTCACCTTCCGGAAGGCGGCCCGCGTGATCGCGAAGAGCGAGATCAGGGACCTTGTGGTGCGGCCCGGCATGTATCTCTTCGTGCCGCTCATCCTGTACATGGCGTTCACCTCGACGCTGCTGGCCATCGGCCCCTTCAACTCGCGTATCCTGCTGACCCCGGGCGCGGTGGCGGACCGCCAGCTCAACACGCTCAACCTGCTCATCTGCTTCCTCCTGCTCTTCTACACCGTCGAGTCGCTGCACAAGGAACGCAGCCGCCGCCTGCACGAGATCTTCAGCGCGGCGCCCGTGGGAACGGGAGCGGTGCTGCTCGGCAAGTCGCTGGGGAACAGCGTCATGGCGGCCTTCATCCTGCTCGCCGCGCTCCTGGGCAACGTGGTGATCATCAGCTACCAGCAGCTCTTCGCGGGCAGCCCGGTGGGGTTCGACATCGTCCCGTTCATCGCGACCTGGGGTGCGGTGCTCGTCCCGACCTTCATCTTCTGGACCGCGCTGGTCACCGCGCTCTTCTCGCTCTTCCGCAGCCGCTACGTGGTGTACGGGCTGGGGGTGGGCCTGATCATCTACAGCGTCTTCGGCCTCCAAACGGGCGATTCGATTACGTGGGTATCCAACTGGCTGGGGTGGGACGCCGTCGACTGGAGCGACATGGGCGCCTTCACCCTGCACGGCACGCCCCTGCTCCTCAACCGCCTGCTCTACCTGAGCCTGGTCCCGCTCCTGGTGGTGCTGAGCGTGAAGTGGTTCGGCCGCCAGGACTTCGACGCCATGGGCATCCTCCACCGCATCCGTCCCAAACCGCTATTGCTCGGCACGCTCCGGCTCCTTCCCCTCGCGGCCCCCGCGATCGTCCTGGCCTCGATCCTGGGCGTGAAGGGTGAATCGGGCTACCAGGGCGACGCCGCGGAAGACTGGGCCGAAGACTACTGGAAGAAGAACTCGGCGACCTGGACCGATTTCCGGATGCCGTCGGTGTCGCACGTGGACCTCGACCTCGACTTCGAGCCGCGCGAGCGGTCCGTCGCCGTCCGGGGCGAGTACACCTTCTTCAACCACCGTGACTACTCCTACGAGAAGCTCCCCGTCACCGCTGGCCCCTGGGACCCGATCGAGTGGACCATGGGAGGCCGCGAATACGAGCCCGACGACCGCGCGAACCTCTTCGTCTTCACCCCCGGCGAGCCCCTGGGCCCGGGCGACACGCTTACGATCGGC
Organism: uncultured Gemmatimonadaceae bacterium; assembly: GCA_964615515.1. GTDB lineage: Bacteria > Gemmatimonadota > Gemmatimonadetes > Longimicrobiales > Gaopeijiaceae > Bin94. Next base: position 964 of record CAZTOF010000278.1, on the reverse strand, counting down.
TTCAGCTACGACTTCGTCTTCATGGAGGGAATGAGCAAGCGTCCCGAGGGGGCCGGGGAGTTCATCCTGGAGTCCGGGATCGTGCTCACCGCCTTCGCGCCCACCTTCGCGCCGGTGCCGGGCTACCTGCCGGAGATCGGGGTGGACGACGACAACGAGGCCGAGCCGCGCGACTACGCGGACGACTTCTTCGAGGGCGAGACGGAGCCGCTCTTCGGCTGGGGCGGTGCGCCGTTCACCGTGCGCACGGAGATCACGACGCCCGGGGAATACACCGCCAACGGGGTCGGCCGGCTGGTCAGCGACGAGGTGGTGGACGGGCGCCGCACCGTGGTCTGGGAGACGGACCACCCGGTCAGCCTCTTCAACGTGGTGGCGGGCAGGTACGCGGTGATCGAGGGGGACGGCACCGCCATCTACTACCACCCGCGGCACGACTACAACGTCGAGGAGATGTCCGCGGCCCTCGATGCGGCGCGCAGGTACTACTCGGTGTGGTTCCACCCCTTCCCGTGGGAGCTGCTGAAGATATCCGAGTTCCCGGCCTACGCGGGCTACGCGCAGGGTTTTCCCACGAACATCACCTTCAGCGAGGGGATCGGGTTTCTGGCCAAGAGCGACCCGCTGTCGCACGTCGCCTTCATGGTGGTGGCGCACGAGGCGGCGCACCAGTGGTGGGGAAACCTGCTCACCCCGGGCGAGGGTCCGGGGGGAAACATCCTCTCGGAGGGGATGGCGCACTACGCCACGAAGCTCCTGCACGAGCAGGTCTACGGCGAGCGCTACCGCATCGAGTTCAGCAAGCGGATCGAGGAGTCGTACGGAGACCAGCGCTACGTCGACTCGGAGCGCGCATTGGTCAAGACGGACGGGACCCGCTCGGGGGACGGCACCGTCACGTACGACAAGGGCGGCTGGGTGATGTGGATGCTGCAGCAGGAGATGGGGCGGGAGGGTATCCTGG
>CAZTOF010000277.1:0-5075 GCA_964615515.1 uncultured Gemmatimonadaceae bacterium | reverse complement strand
GGTTGGTGGCGTTCGCCGTTGGTACGTTCGCCCGTTGAAGGAGGAATGGGGAAATGGAGGCCGTGCCTCTGATGCGCAGGACAAGCCGGTGGCCGGCCGGCCGGGAAGAATGAGGAAGTCGGTCCGGCGGGGCGCACCTGCCATTGCGACGGCGGCGTCCGTCGTCGCGGCCGTGGCCGGCCCCGCGGCGCTCTTCGCCCAGGTCCCCCCGCAGTCCGACCTGCGCATCTACGACATCGTGGCGGCCGCGTCGGCCGAGCGCGTCGAGGCCGACATCCGCACGCTGGCCGGCTTCGGCACCCGCAACACCTTCTCCGACACCCTCTCGGCGACGCGGGGAATCGGGGCGGCCCGCCGCTGGATCAAGGCCGAGTTCGAGCGCATCTCCGAGGCTTGCGGCGGGTGCTACGAGGTCGTCTACCAGCACAGCCTCGTCACCGCGGAGCAGAGCCCGCGCATCCCGCAGGACACCTGGGTGGTGAACGTGCTGGCGATCAAGCGGGGGACCGTCGACCGGAACCGCTACGTGATCATGTCGGGCGACATCGACTCGCGGGCGTCGAACGGCTCCGACGCCGAGTCGGACGCCCCGGGCGCCAACGACAACGCCTCGGGGATGGCGGGCGCGATCGAGGCGGCCCGGCTGCTGGCCGGGTACGAATTCGGCAACTCGGTCGTCCTGGCCGGGCTTTCGGGGGAGGAACAGGGGCTGTGGGGAGGACGGCACATGGCCCGGGCGGCGCGCGAAGAACAATGGAAGATCGTCGGCGTCCTCAACAACGACATGATCGGCAACATCGAGGGGGTCGACGGGGTGATCGAGAACAACACCTTCCGGGTCTTCTCCGAACCCACGCCGGTGACCGACACGGAGGCCGAGCGGCGCCGCTACCGCTTCTACGGGGGCGAGGTGGACGGTCCCTCCCGGCAGCTGGCGCGCTACGTGGCCGCCACCGCCGATGCCTACATTCCCAACCTCGACCCCATCATGATCTACCGCCTCGACCGCTTCGGGCGCGGCGGCCACCACCGCCCCTTCAACGACCAGGGCTTCGCGGCGGTGCGAATCATGGAGACGCACGAGAACTACACGCGGCAGCACCAGGACATCCGCACGGAGAACGGCATCGCGTACGGGGACGTGGTCGAGGGCGTCGACTTCGACTACGCGGCCAGGATGACCGCGCTCAACGCCGCCGTGCTCGCGCAGCTCGCGTGGGCGCCCCCCGCGCCCGCGGAAGTCCTGATCGGAGGCGCGGTTCGGCCCTCGACCACCCTGCACTGGAAGGCGGTGGACGACCCCCGGCTGGCCGGCTACAAGGTCTACTGGCGCGACACGACGGCTCCGCGGTGGCAACATTCGCGCTGGGTGGGAGACGCGACCGAGTTCACGCTGGAGGGTCTGGTGATCGACAACTACCTATTCGGGGTGGCGGCGGTGGGCCGCGACGGGAACGAGAGCGTGGTCGCCTTCCCGACCGGGCAGATCCGGCTCCGTCGGTGACACCGGGGTTGGTCGAGGAGGGTTTGGGGGCTGGCAAGATTTGTCCACGGGCTGATAGGTTTGTCCGGCGCTTGCAGTTTGCGGTGGGGCGGCCCGAGCCTCGAACCCCCAGTTCCGACCCGGAGAGCACCTGAGTGACACCTCGCGACGGCACGGAGGGGAAGTGTGGACGGGTTTGTGAAAAGATTCACATGACTCGCAGATCGCTCATCCGCACCGGCATCGGCGCACTGCTCGGGGGCCCCCTGGCCGGCCGGCTCAACGCGAAGACTCCCGGCGCCCCCTACGTCCTGCGCCGTCCCCCGCGACACGGCCCCGTCCAGGACGACCGGATCGTCCTCGGCGTCTCGGCGGCGTTTTCGGGCCCCTCCCGCGCCCTCGGCACCGAGCTCTACCGGGGTTCGGTGGCGTACTTCACCCACCTCAACGAGAACGGTGGGGTGAACGGGCGCAGGATCGTGATGAAACTCCTCGACGACGGGTACCAGCCCGACCCCTGCGTGGCGAACACGATCGAACTCATGCAGGACGAGAGCGTCTTCCTGCTCTACAACTACGTCGGTACGCCGACCGTGACCCGGGCGCTCCCGGTCCTCAAGAAATTCCGCGACCAGCAGGTCTACCTCTTCTTCCCCTTCACGGGGGCCGAGCCCCAGCGCGAACCGCCCTACGGCGAATTCGCCTTCAACCTGCGGGCCTCCTACCGGCAGGAAACGGCGGGTTTGGTCAACAACTTCCTCTCGGTCGGGCGGCGGCGGGTCGCGGTCTTCTACCAGAACGACGCCTACGGGCGGAGCGGCTGGGCCGGCGTGCGCGAGGCGCTGGCGGCCCACGGCGAGACCATGACCGGAGAGGCCACCTACAAGCGCGGAACCCAGTTCGGCACGAGCATGCGGGGAGCGGTCGAGATTCTGCAGGCCCGGTCCCCGGACGCGGTGATCTGTATCGGCGCCTACCAGGCCTGCGCCGCCTTCGCTCGCGACGCGGAGGTCCTGGGACTGCACGTTCCGGTCGCAAACGTCTCCTTCGTGGGGAGCGAGAACCTGCTCGGGCTCATGCGGAACAACCACCCGGACCCCGACTCCCATACGCGCTGGCTGGTGAATTCGCAGGTCGTTCCCAGCTACGAGGACACCTCCCTGCCGGCGGTGCGCGAGTACCATGACCTGATGGAACGCTACGACCCCCCGCCGCCCGCGCCCGACCAGGTCGACCGGATCGCCGAGGGGGAGCCGTACGAAACCGTCCCGCGGAGCTTCGTGAGTCTCGAGGGCTTCGTCAACGCGAAGATGATCACGGAGATCATACGGCGGATGGGCGACCGGCCGGTGAGATCCGGGATCGCCGATGCCGTCTTCCAGGTGCGCAACTACAACCTCGGGGTCGGCGAGCGGGTGCGCTACGGACCCGACCGCCGACAGGGGCTGCAGCGAGTCTACTACACCGTCCCGGAGGGCGACCGCTTTGTGCCGCTCGACGACTGGGAAGAGAGGTTCGGCGCCCCATGAAGCTCGGCACCGGCAAGCACGCGGACGCGCTCACGGTCCGGAAGCTCTTCCGGAAGACGCGCTTCGGATTCTTCTCGCTCTTCGGGCTGGTCGTGCTCGCGATCTCGTTCCTGTCGATCCGGGCCGTGTCGCGCGAGCTGCGCGACGAGTACATCAGCAACAGCCGCAGCATCGCCAAGAACATCGCCGATTCCAGCGTCGACATCCTGCTGAACCGCAACCTGGCCACGCTCCAATCGCTGATCGACCAGTTCGTCGAGATCCAGAGCATCCGCTACATCTACATCACCAGCGACACCGGCGAATTCCTGGCGCACACCTTCATCCCCGGCATCCCGGACCAGATCCTGGCAAGCGACCCGTCGGCTACCGAGCCGGTCGAGCGGAGCATCACCGGGATGGGGGACTTCGTCGAGGTGGGGAGCCCGATCCTGTCCGGCGTGGCCGGCACGGTTCACGTGGGCATGGACCTGGAGCAGCTGGGGCTCAAGATCCAGCGGGCGGTCGGCCAGCAGCTCTACCTGCTCTGCATCATCCTCGTGGTGGGCGTGCTGGCCTCGATCTGGCTGGTGAACCTGGCGTCGAAGCCGCTCACGGACCTCCTCACCTACGTGGTGCAGCTGGCCAGGGCGCGCGCCGGCGACGGTTCGCCGGACGAGGCGATCCTGGTCCGCGACGACGAGGTGGGCGACATGGCGCGGCTGATCCGGTACGCCGCGACCGGGCCGGAAGACCCGGAGGCGCGGGCGGGGAGCGGCGGCTAGCGTGGCGAGGGGCCACACGCGGGTCCCGAGGAGCGTCATCGCGCTCTTCTGCACGATCCTCCAGGTGTGCCTCGGGACGGTCTACGCCTGGAGCTTCTTCCAGACCATGCTGGTGCGCGACGTAGGCTGGACCTTCAGCCAGACCGCCGCCGCCTTCAGCATCACCATCTTCACGCTCGGGGTGTCGGCGGCGACCGCCGGCCAGCTGCTTCCCAGGCTCGGCCCGCGGTTCCTGGCGGTCACGGGGAGCGTCCTCTTCTCCGCGGGCTACCTGCTGGCCAGCCTGGCGCTCTCGATGGACGCGATCTGGCTCTTCTACCTGGGATACGGTGTGATCGGCGGCGCGGGGATCGGGATGGGGTACGTGACGCCGGTCGCGACCGCGGCCAAGTGGTACCCGGACCGCAAGGGGCTCGTGACCGGCATCGTCGTGATGGGGTTCGGAGTGGGCGCGTTCCTGCTCAGCAAGGGGCTGGCGCCCTTCCTGGTGGTCCGGGCGGCGGGAGACCTGCAGCTCGTCTTTCTCTGGCTGGGAATCTTCTTCGCCTGTGTCCTCATTCCGAGCAGCCTGGTCCTGAGCGATCCGCCGCAGCCCCTGACGGCCGGTCCACCGCGAAGCGCTAGGTCGGCCGGGCTCCCGAAGGCGGAGCGCGCCGGGCCGTATCTGCGCACCACGCAGTTCGGGATCATGTGGACGGTGTTCTTCGCCAACATCGCCGCCGGGATATCGGTGATCAGCTTCCAGTCCGAGCTCCTGCAGGAGGTGTGGGGACTCGCCGACCCGTCGATCGACCCCGCCAGGCTCGCCGAGTACGGGGCCACGCTCATTGCGGTGAGTTCGCTGTGCAACGGGGTGGGCCGGCTCTTCTGGGGGCTGCTGTCGGACCGTTTCGGCCGCGTGAGCGTCTTCCGCATGCTCCTGGCCAGCCAGATGGTGGTCTTCGGCATCCTCATGACCGAGACCAACCCCTGGATCTTCTCGGCGCTGGTCTGCTACGTGCTGCTCTGCTTCGGGGGCGGGTTCGCGACGATGCCGTCGTTCATCGTCGACGTGTTCGGGTCGAAGAACATGTCGAGGATCTACGGGACGGTGCTGACGGCGTGGTCGGCGGCGGGGATCATCGGGCCCATGTACGTGGGATACCTGAAGGACACGTATCCGGACCGTGCGGTGATGTACTGCTTCCTGATCGGGATCATGATGCTGGGGGCGGGATACGTGTTCTCGTATCTGCTGGATGACAGCCGGCTGCGGCTGGGAAGGCCGACGATGGAGGCGACGCTCAGGCGGTATGGGGT
>CAZTOF010000276.1:0-4109 GCA_964615515.1 uncultured Gemmatimonadaceae bacterium | reverse complement strand
GGTTCCGCAGCCGCGTCCCCTCGAACTCCCTCGCGTGTGCCCACGCGATCATGGACTGGAAGGTGCCGGTCTCGCGGCCCGCAGGCGGGGTCCGCTGCGTGTAGCTGCCGTCCGCCGCCATCTCCCACGCGCAGCGGCGGTCGGAGAGCTGAACGTCCAGCACCTGGCGCAGCTCCGCTCGCAGCGCCCCGTCTTCCACCGGCACGAGCGCTTCAACCCGCGCGCCCAGATTCCGCCCCATGCAATCGGCCGAGCCGATGTAGTACTCCTCGTCGCCGCCGTTGTGGAAATAGTAGATGCGCGAATGCTGCAGAAAGCGCCCCACGATGCTGATCACGCGGATGTTCTCCGAGAGTCCCGGAATGTCCGGTCGGATCCGGCAGCTGTCCCGCACGATCAGGTCCACGGAGACCCCCTCCGCGGATGCGGCGTAGAGCGCCCGGGTCACCTCCGGGTCTTCCAGTGCGTTCATCTGGAACTGGATCTTTCCCGGCGATCCCTCCGAGTGCACGGAGATCTCGCGCTCGATGCGCTCCAGGATGGCCCCGCGCATGTGCTTCGGCGCAACCAGGAGCTTCCAGTACCTGCGCTTCGGGCGGTAGCCGGTGGTCAGGTAGTTGAACAGTTCGGTCAGGTCCGCGCCGATCGCGGGGTCGCAGGTCAGGATGCCGTGGTCGCAGTACAGCCGGGCGGTCTCGACGTGGTAGTTGCCGGTGCCCACATGGGCGTAGCGGCGCAGTCCGTCGTGGTCCTGGCGCACGACCAGGATCAGCTTGCAGTGCGTCTTGAGTCCCAGAACCCCGTAGGTCACGTGGATGCCGTGGGCCGACAGTGCGTTCGCCCACCGGATGTTGGCGGCCTCGTCGAAGCGCGCCTGCAGCTCGATCACCACCGCGACCTGCTTGCCCTGGCGCGCCGCGTGCACCAGGTGGTCGATGATGCTGCTGTGCGGCGCCATCCGGTAGAAGGTCATCTTGATGGCCCGCACCTTCGGGTCCCGGGAAGCCTCGCGAAGGAAGCGGAGCACCGAGGTGTCGAAGGCCTGGTAGGGGTGGTGCAGCAGGACCGGCCTTTCCTCGCGGATGACGTCGAAGATGGGACGCCTGGTCAGCAGGTCCGGGTGTTCGGCGGGGTGGTGCGCGGGGTCCTTGAGGCTCGGCCTGGGGAGATCGTGCAAGGCCAGCAGGTCGCGCCACCCCAGCAGGCCTTCGCCCTCGAAGATGTCCGTCTCCTTCAATCCGAGTTCGTTGGCCAACATGGTCCGGCGGCCCGGGTCGAACCCCTTTTCCACCTGCAGGCGAACGATCGGCGCCAGATGGCGCTTCCGCAGTCCGGCCTCGATGAGCTCCAGGAGGTCGTCGGCCATGTCCTCGTCCACGTCGTAGATGGCGTTCCGGGTGACGCGGAAGATCTCGCAGGCCAGGATCTCCATGCCGGGGAAGAGCAGGTCGAGGTTGTTGGCCATGACGCTCTCGAGCGGCACCCACTCGCTCGATTCATCGACCCGCACGAAGCGCGGAATGCCCGTCCCCACGGGGACCTTGACCCGCGCCAGCGACGTGTGCTCGTCGCTCTTGTACCGCAGCGAGACGAGCAGGTTGAGCGACAGATTGGATATGAAGGGAAAGGGATGGGCGGGATCGGTCGCCTGGGGGGTGACGAGCGGGTAGATGTTGCGCACGTAATGTCTGCGCAGCCACTTGCGGTGTTTCCGGCTCAGATCCTCCCAGTCGACGATGTGAATGCCCTCGGCCGCCAGCGCGGTCAGGACTTCGGCCCCCGTCCCGCGTTGCCGCGCCTCCAGGGTGCGCACCACAGTGTAGCACTGCCCGATCTGCTCCCCGGGCGTGCGGCCGTCCACGGTGCGTTCGGTGATTCCGGCCTCGACCTGCTGCTTGAGACCCCCGATCCGCTTCATGAAGAACTCGTCGAGGTTCGATCCCACGATCGCCAGGAACTTCAGGCGCTCAAGCAGCGGTGTGCGCGGGTCTTCCGCCTCGTGCAGCACGCGGAAGTTGAAGTTGAGCCAGGTCAGCTCGCGGTTGAGGTAGTACTCGGGCCGGCTGAGGTCGTGCCGGTCCGCGGTCTCCGGCACCGGAGTGGGGTCGGCCGGCGTGCGGGCGGGGGTCGGCCGTTCGGGCGGTGCGGAACGCCGTGTTACTCCGGGGGTAACAGATGCGCTACCCCCGAGGCCTGCTTCCACGGCCGCCGAGACGTCTTGCTGGAGGCGGGTGTCGGACATGAGTAAACGTATGGTAACGCGGTTCCCGGAGCCAGCATCGGACCGTTCCCGGTTGGTTGACGAGCGGGACGGCTGCGGCCAAGTTGCTTCGGTGGCCCGAGCGTTTCCCACAATCCAGGAAAGAAGGATAATCCAAGTGAAAACGAGAAAACACGCCGCCTTCCTCGCCGTCCTCGCGGCCGCCTGTTCGTCCGCCCCGGTCAGCTATCTCGGCGTGACCCCTCCGGGCAAGGAGACCGCGTACGATTGCGCGGTCGCCCAGCTCAACATCATGGGCTACACGGTCGAAGACGGGAACAAGGACACGGGTTTCGCGAGAGGGAGAAAGCAGACGTCCGGGCTCGGCACCCAGCTCTTCACCGGCAACACCCATCACGACGTGCTCACCACCGCGGTCTTCGACAACCCCGCGACCGGTGAGACCAACCTCAGGGTGACGGTCACGCGGATCGCCGACAAGGACGCTTCCGTGGGCTGGACCGCCAATGAAGGGCCGGAGGAGGGGGAGAACGTGCTGGCGCCTTCCGATACCGGCAAGGCGGACGCCCAGGCCCTCCTCCAGAACTGCGGGGTGAACAACATCTCGGGACCGCCCTCGGACGGGGGCGCGTTCGCGCTGGAGGGTGTGACGGCTCCCGGCGGGGTTCTGCCGCACATGGACCGCGGGCTCGCGGGCGGCCGCTAAGACGCGATGGACCTTGGCGCGACCCGCACCGGCTGAGACGCGGCCGCGCCTCTATCAGACCCGGCGCGACATCGAGGCCGCCTCGGCTGCCGCCTTCCTCCGGCTGGGGGAGGGCGGGCCGCGCGGGTTCTGGGCTTCGGGCAGTCGCTGGGTGGCGCATGTGGGTTCGGCGCACGAACTGGCGGTGGGCGAAAGCGCCGGCAGCACCGGGCGCGAATCGGGCCGTTGCCGCTTCGGCTCGGTGCAGGACCGGGCGGCGAGTTTGTTCACGCAGATCGCGGGTGAAGGGTGCGCGCGGATCTTCGGTGGTTTTGCCTTCGCGCCGACACCGGGCGGCGACCCGTTGTGGTCACACTTTCCGCCGGCGCGGTTCCAGCTGCCGGAGGCCGAACTTGAACATGACCCGCGCGCGGGGACGTGCACGCTCCTCGTCCGCGGCCGCGACCGGCAGGAGGCGGAGCGGTCCTGGGTCCGATGGGCCGAGGCGCTGGCCGGGGGCAGCGGCGCCGAAACGCACAAGGTACCGCCCCTGCGAATTCGCGAGGCTCGCCAGGGGAGAAGGACACCGCTGGCCGAGCGGGCGGCCTGGAGCCGGATGGTATGGCGCATCTTGCGCAGGATCAGGGCCGGCGAGGCCCAAAAGGTGGTGCTCGCACGGACCCTGGATGTGACGCCGGCGCGGCCGGTGGCGCCTCTCGACCTGGTCCGTTGCCTCTGGCAGGAGAGCCACGGTAGCCATGTGTTCCTCTTCGAGCCCGTGGCCGGCGCGGCGGTGGTGGGAGCGGCGCCCGAGACGATCGCCTCCCAGGTGAACGGTGTGGTGCGCGCGACGGCGGTGGCCGGGAGCGTCGGGGTGGGGGCGGACTCGGTGGAGACCGCTCAGCTGGCGCGCCGACTCTTCCACAGCGAAAAGGACCGGGCGGAGCACGACTTCGTGGTCCGGGACATGGTGGCGCGGCTCTCGGCGCTGGGATGCAGCGTCCAGCGGGATGTGGAGCCCCATGTGCTCACGCTGGCCCGGATCCAGCACCTGGAGACCAAGATTGCCGCCGGGATTCCCGACGGAGTCACCTTGCTGGACATCCTGGCCTCCCTGCACCCGACTCCCGCGGTGTGCGGTATCCCCCGCAATGTGGCCCTGTCGATCCTGACGGAGAGCGAAGTGTTCGACCGGGGGTGGTA
>CAZTOF010000275.1:0-1975 GCA_964615515.1 uncultured Gemmatimonadaceae bacterium | reverse complement strand
GATCGGGGGCGGGGCGGAAGCCAAGCCCGAGCCGCTCACGCTGGAAAGGCTCTTTGACATCTACGGTCAGGAGGTGACGCCCGCCAAGGGCGCTCATACGCGGCAGCACGACCGAACGTCGATGCGGATGTTCCTCGATCTCTTCGGACGGAACCGCGACCCGGCGACCCTGTCTCAGAGGGACTGGGACCGATTCATCAGGGAGCGCCGCGCGGGCAGGATCGAGCCGGGTGGCAAGCCCGTAGCGAACCGTACGGTCGAATACGACCTGAAGTTCCTGTACGCCGTCCTCAACTGGGCGGCTAAGTCCCGGGACGAGCGGGGCCGGTTGCTGCTCGACCGAAATCCGCTCAGAGGACTCAGGACACCGAGCGAGAAGAACCCGAACCGGGTGGTGCTCGCAGAGGAGGAGTACCGGGCGCTCCTGAAGGTGTCGGGCCGGGTGGACTGGCGGTTCCATGTCACGCTCGTGCTCGCGCACGAAACCGGCCACCGGATCGGTGCCATACGGCAGCTTCGGTGGCGCGACATCGACTTCGAGGGCGGAACCATCGTCTGGCGCGCCGAGCACGACAAGACCGGCTACGAGCACGTCACGCCTGTCACTCGCGAGGCCTTGGATGCCTTGAAGGACGCGCGGAGTTGGAATCCCACTGCCGGGGATACCCCGGTCATGCCCGCACCCCGGAATCCGTCGGCCTGCATGGGCGCCGCGTTGGCGCAGGGATGGTGGGACAGGGCCGAGAGGCTCGCGGGACTGGAGCCGAAGCCCGGAAGGGGCTGGCACTCGCTGCGGCGCAAGTTCGCCTCCGACCTGATGGACCAGCCGTTGAAGGTGCTCTGCCAACTCGGCGGCTGGAAGACGGCCAAGACGGTGCTTCGGTGTTATCAGAGAGCCGACGAGGGACAGCTTCGGAAGGCTCTGGAAGACCGCCGCCGGGCTCGCGGCTGAATATCGAGACCGGCGGGAATCATTCAGCGGGAAACCGGGCTGTCGAACATGCAACCACAATCACCGCAACAAGATGCGAAACTTCAAACACATGCCAGCCCGGCGCCTCGCCGCTCTCGGTGCTCGCGGGGCCTTATCCACGGACTGCCAGCCAGCCGGCCGTGACCCGCGCGGCGGCCCCCCCGACCTCCGCCGGCGACCTCGATCACGCCTGGATGGCCCGCGCCCTGGAGATGGCGCGGGCGGGAGGGTTGCGCGGCGAGGTACCCGTCGCAGCGCTGATCGTGCACGACGAAACGGTCCTGGCGGAGTCGCACAACCGCACCACTGAACACGGCGACCCCACGGCCCACGCCGAGATGATCGCCATTCGCGCCGCCGCCCGCCGGCTGGGGGACTGGCGGCTCACCGGGTGCACCCTCTACGTCACCCTCGAACCCTGTGCACAGTGCGCCGGCGCGATCGTCCTGGCCCGCGTTTCCCGCCTGGTCTTCGGAGCGCCCGACCCCAAGTCGGGGATGGCGGGGAGCCTGGACAACCTCGTGCAGGACCCCCGCCTGAATCACCGGGTGGAGCTGGCAGGGGGGGTGCTTGCGCACGAGTCCGCGGCCCTTCTGCGCAGCTTCTTTCGCGATCGCCGCTGATCGAAGACCCTTGTCAGCCCGCGGACCCTCCCGGTGCTCGGAGGGGCTCCATCTACGCAATGCCGACAATGGGTCAGGTTTCGCCCGCCACCGCCCCCTCCCCTCCGATCTCCGGGACCGGCGTGCCGAAGAACCGCAGCACGGCCGCGAGAACGGCGACGCCCCCCAGCAGGGCGATCCAGTTGGGGAGACCCAGCGACGTCCCGATGCTGCCCAGCACCAGCCCCACCACCCCGACCAGCACGGCATACGGCAGCTGGGTTCGCACGTGGTCCACGTGATCGCAGGCGGCGGCGGTCGACGACAGCACGGTGGTATCCGAGATGGGTGAGCAGTGGTCGCCCCAGATCGCGCCCGCCAGCACCGAGCTCGTGGTGCC
>CAZTOF010000274.1:0-6899 GCA_964615515.1 uncultured Gemmatimonadaceae bacterium | reverse complement strand
AGCGGCGGTTCCCTTTCGCGCTCAGTGGTGATCCTGGGGAACATCGTGGGGCTAATCTTGGTGGTCCGGGGGCGAGTGCGCCACGGGGGGGCTAACTTCCACGCCTGCGAGCCCGTGGACGGAATCGCCGCGGCATTCGACCGGCGGTGTATCCGGGCGGCTTTGTCCGCGGGCTCCCGGCCCCGGATCACCACTGAGCGCGAAAGGGAACCGCCGCTGATGAGAGAACCGATCGCGATGTGCTTCAGCGGGGGCAAGGACAGTCTGCTCGCCCTGCAGGCGCTTCAGCAGGAGAACCGGTACCGCGTGGAGGCGCTGATCACGACCGTGACGGACGCCTACGACCGCGTCAGCATGCACGGAGTGCGGCGCTCGCTGGTGCGCGCCCAGGCCGAATCGCTGGGCATCCCGCTGGCCGAGGTGGCCGTGCCTCCCGGGTCCTCCAACGAGGTCTACGAACGGGCCATGGGGCGGGAGTTCGACCGCCAGTGTGCCGCCGGCATTCGCCGGATCGCATTCGGCGACATCTTCCTCGCGGACCTGCGGGAGTACCGCGAGCGGCAGCTGGCGCGCCACGGCCTGGAGGCGGCCTTTCCGCTCTGGCAGCGGACCACCGCGCGCCTGGCGCGATCGTTCATCCGGGACGGCTTCGAGGCGGTGACCGTATGCGTCAGCCTGTCCATGCTGGACGCCTCCTTCGCCGGGCGCCCCTTCGACGCCGCCTTCCTGGACGACCTGCCGGCGTCGGCCGACCCCTGCGGCGAGAACGGCGAATTCCACACCTTCGTCAGCGCCGGACCCGTCTTCCTCCGTCCCATCCCGGTCACTCGCGGCGAGGTGGTGGAGCGGGACGGCTTCGCATTCTGCGACTTGGAGCCCGTGGACAAATCCGCGGGAGCGACGAGCGAGGCGGGCTGGCAAGGCGGTTTGTAATCTTGACATTACATTTCGGGCAGCTGCGTGTGGCAGTCCGTCGCATATGCGTTGCCGCCCGCCTGCCGGGACGACTTGTTCCACGGGCTGCCGGAACCCGTCCAAGGACGTCATTTTCCGCTTCCCACACCGAACCAGGGTGAATGCCATGTCCCTGTCCCGTGCGCTCCAGGGCGTCAAAGTGCTCGACCTGACCCGGCTGCTGCCCGGTCCCTTCCTCACCATGATCCTGGCCGACCTGGGCGCCGACGTGGTCAAGGTGGAGGAGCCGCGCCGGGGCGACTACATGCGCGACTTCCCCCCGCGCGGCGAAGGGCCTTCCGGGCGCTACACGGCAGTCAACCGCAACAAGCGGTCGGTCACCATGGACCTCAAGGACGACCGCGAACGCGAGCGGTTCCTGCGCATGGCCGCCCGCGCCGATGTCGTCGTGGAGAGTTTCCGCCCCGGCGTCATCGACCGGCTGGGCGTGGGATACGAGGCGCTCCGCGAGCGCAACGAGCGCATCGTGCTGTGCTCCATTTCGGGCTATGGGCAGACCGGACCCTACCGGGATCGCGCCGGGCACGACATCAACTACCTTGCGCTTGCCGGGGTGCTGGCGATGAGCGGCCAGGATCCCGACGGCCCACCGGCCGTCGCCGGCGTGCAGATCGCCGACCTGGGCGGCGGTGCGCTGTGGGGCGCGCTCGGGATCCTCGCAGCCCTGGTCGACCGGGACCGCACCGGCCGGGGCGCCCACCTGGACATCTCGATGACCGAGGGCGCCCTCGCCCTGCTGGCCGGCGAGTTCGGGATCCTCGGCACCGAGCCCTCTCCCCCCACCCGCGGCACCGGGCTGCTGAACGGCGGCGCGGCCCGGTACGGCGTCTACGAGACCCGTGACGGCGGGTATCTGAGTGTCGGGGCGCTCGAGCCGCAGTTCCTGGCCCGGCTGGCGGCGGCGACAGGCCTGGAACTCGCGCCCGGAGCGGAGGAGGAGGCCGGCCTGCGCCGCCAACTGGGGCGCATCATCGCCACGCGGACCCGCGACGAATGGGAGCGCATCTTCGCGGAGCACGACTGCTGCTGCGAACCCGTTCTCGAGCTCGCCGATGTGCCGGAACACCCGTTGCACCGGGAGCGCGGTGTGTTCTTCGAGATCAACGAGGGCGCCGCCGCGGGGACGTTGCAGGTGCGGACGCCGCTCGGGTTGCCTAGAGGACGGCGCCCGGCCCCGGCCCTGGGCGAGCACAACGACGAAGTGTTTCGCGAGTATGGGGTGGAGGACGGCCGGCAGAGTCCGTAGCCCCACATGGCCGCCACCTGCCTGCCCATGCCCGCCGCCATCCGAATGCACCTGGACTCCAATGGAGGAGATGAGCCGATGAGTACACGCAACACCCCGACCCTCGTCCTTGCCCCAGGAGCCCGGGCCGTCGTTTCGGGGGCAGCGATGCTCACATTGTCCTGCGCCTCGGGCGGTGGGGGTCCCCCGCCGACCGAAGCTGAAGCGGCTGCCGTCTTCTCGGGCCTCGGTGGCCTATGGACACTGGACGAATCCAGCAGTTCGCATCCAGGGACGATGGCGAGCACCACGAGGATCAGGCAGACGTTCACGGTTCCCGCAGGGGGAAGACCTCCCCGCGGGAGCGAACCGGACGGACCACCGGCCACGCAGCAAAGGCTTATCGAGGCCGCGCTGACAATCATGTGGTCGCGGCCGAAGATGCTTCAGATCCAGGTGGACACGGCGGTTGTGAACCACAATTACCCGACCGGACCAGGCATGACGCTGGTGAGGTACGGTCCCGTGTCCGGTCCGAGCATCGAGTTACGGATCGAGGGGCCGCAGATACAGCGCCGTGTGAAGGAACAGAGGGTCACGACTCGGACCATTTGGGATGGGGGCCGGTTGGGGTTTGAGCATCTGGTGGGCGGGGAGGCGAGGATCCGCGAAGTGCTGGAGGTTGTCGATGGCCGCCTGGAAGTAATGCGCACGATGCGTCTTCCCGGTACGACGGTGACTCCGATCACTCTCAGATACGACCGGGTCCCGTGACTCGAAACAGCGGGAGACGACGGGAGATGAGGAAGCTACCGGCGTCTGGTCTCATGGTTTTCTGCCCCCCGAGTCCCGCGGCAACCGGGGCTCCAGGATGTGAAGAAAAGGGACCCCGGCGTCCGTCTCGTGGTACGCGACGACGTAGTTGGAGCCTGCGGCGAAATCGAGGAAAACGCCGTCCTGGTGATGCCGCGCAAGCGTTTGCCCAGTGGCGGGATCTACGAGATCCAGCCAACCGTCCACCCACTCTCGAGGGGGCTCGGTCGGGACACCCTGCCAACCCTGGGTTCAGGCCCCAGGTCCCAGAGCACGAGCCGGTTGGTTCGGTCCGGCAATAGCCACACGGTGTCGTCGTTGCCGGCCACGACCGACGTCAAGCTTGACGACCGCATCCTCAACGGGGGTGGATACACCCCGCCATCGTAACCGTAGGACACGAGTTCGCCCGAGGGACCAAGGACATGCAGCTGGTGACCGACGGATTCGTGCGTGGGCAGGTCGCCCGCAAACACCACTTCGTCATCACTCTTGACAACTGCGGAAGTGACCGACCCCGGGAATCGGTCGGTGCGGACGACGGCGAAATCATGGTCGAGCATCGTTCTGCCCGCATTGCCGTCGAATACGTGGATGTACCGGGGACCCACTCCGATGTGGCGAATGGACTGGTACTCGCCCGGGCCCTCACCCCGGCGGCCGACGGTTCTCAGGAACGTGCCGGTGGAATCGAACACCGAGAATTCGGCCTGTCTCACCTCGCCGACCAGAAAACGGCGGTTACGGTCCACAGCGACGTGCGACCACATCGTTACGACGTGTAGCCCCGGACCGTCGAGACCGCCGATGGTCACGACCGTGTCCAGGGTGATGACGCAATCCCCGCAGGTCACCTCGCCGGACACTACTTCAGGTTCCTGGGCCGAGAGGCACACGGCAGTGGCGTGCGCCGCCCCGAGGGCGAGAAGCGGGGTGCCGACACGTCTCATGCTACGCGTCGGAGTCGAGGAGTTCGGCGGTCAGGCTGGGGAGGTTGACGCACATCCCGTGGCCGGGCGGGCGACGATTCACTCGCGGCCAGTCAGGGTTCGCATGCGGGGGAGTGAGGATGCTCTTCAAGCTTCGCAACGCTCGATGGCGGAGGGCATGGACGGCCTGGACGGTCTTGTGCAGTTCCGCCGCCGTCTCTTCGCAGGACATGCCCGCAAGCAGGCAGCGGACGGCTTCCTGTTGAGCGGGCGGGAGCGACCCGGCCGCGGTGAGGACCAGGTCTCGACGCGGATCGTCCTCAGGACCGGGTGCGAACGGATCATGGGATTCGGGCCGGGGACCGAAGTGGTCGGCTCGAAGCTGCTTCCGCCGTGCACGCTTCTCTGCGACGTTCCGGCCAACGTTACCCGTGATTCGCACGAGCCATCCGCCTACCGACGCCCCATCCCGCAACGTCGCGATCCTCCTCCACGCGATCATCACCGCCATCTGGACGATGTCTTCGGCTTCGATCGCGCCACCGGCGTAGGGACCCGCAACCCGGAGCATTCTTCCGCGGTGTTGCGCCAACCCCCGGCTCAACAATTCGTACTTCGCGTTCGAATGGGTCATCGCGCCCCACCCTTTCCATCAGTGTTCGCTCACGGTCGACCATACTCGATTGCGGCAGAGGCGACAAGAGCGGTTGTCGAGTGCGAACAAGACCGACGGGTTTCGCTACTCATGGCTCCTGTGGCCCTTGCCGAGAAGCCGGGACCAGCCCGAGGACCCTAACTTCATTTGGTGTATGAAGTTGGCGACGTTTTCCGGTTCGCCCCGCGAAGGTCTCGGCAGGCATCGTCCGGCTACCCTCCCCCGTCTCATGGCTTTCTGCCCCCCGAACCCCGTGACAACCGGGGCTCCAGGATGTGAAGAAAAGGGACCCCCGCGTCCGTTTCGTGGTACGCGACCACGTAGCTGGAGCCTGCCGCGAAGCCCCGGAAAACGCCGTCCTGGTGATGACGAGCGAGGGTTAGCCCGGTTTCGGGATCTACCAGATCCAGCCAACCATCCACCCACCTTCGAGGTGGCTCTGACGGCATCGGGTCTCCCCGAGAGACCGGCCGCGTCCATTCCGGATCCCGGGTATGCCATACTATCCAGAGTCCCCGGTCGTCCAACATGGCTGCCTCGTTCGAGGCCATCTGCGCGTTGAAATCCGCCAAACGCCGCTCAAACACCCTTCCGACCCTGGGCTCGGGCAGCAGATCCCAGCGCACGAGCCGGTTAGTGCGGAGCGGCAATATCCAAACGGTATCGTCGGTGCCAGCCATGGGCGACACCCAATAGGACCGGGTCGTCAACGGGGATGCGTACACCACGCCATCGTAGCCGTAGGAGACGAGTTCGCCAGAGGTGCCAAGAACTTGCAGTTGGTGACCGACGGACTCAGATGTTGCCACGTCGGCCGGCGAACACCACTTCGTCATTGCTCTTGACCACGGCGGAAGTGATTGTCCCCGGGAACCGGTCGGTGCGGACGACGACAAAATCATGGTTGAGCATCGTTCTACCCGCTCTGAAATCGAACACATGGATGTACCGGGAACCCACGCCGATGTGGCGAATTGACCGGTACTCGCCCGGACCCTCACCCTCACGGCCGAGGGTCCGCAGGAACTTGCCGGTGGAATCGAACACCGAGATTTCTGACTGTCTCGTTCCACTGACAAGAATGCGACCGAGACGGTTCAACGCGACGTGTGACATCAACGTGACGACATGCAGCCCCGGACCGTCGAGGCCGCCGATCGTCACGACGGTGTCCAGGGTGATGACGCAATCTCCGCAGGTCACCTCGCCGGATACGACTTCAGGTTCCTGGGCCAAAAGGCACACTGCGGTGGCGTGTACTGCGCCGAAAATGAGAAGCAGGATGCGGGGGCGTTTCATGCTATGAGCCAAAGTCGAGGAGTTCGGCGGTAGCGGCCTCGATCTCGGCCAGCAGGGTCTGACTGATGGGAACGTGTCCGGCGATCGTCTCTCCATCGCAACCCAGGACCTGTATAGCCGAGCGTTCGGAGAACAGATTGACCGACGGCATGGTAGAAAACTCCACGACGGACGCGACATCGTTCGATGCGACGGCATCGGAGATCGCTTTCGTGAGTCGCGCGCGTCGGTCAATATGACGACGCAAATCCCGTGGACAACGTCGCAGTTCCCCGATCTCAAATCAACATGATCGCCATCGCCCCAACCGTCGCCGTGTAGCAAAGCTAGTGGGGAGCCCCTGCGCCCGGAGGCTCCCCGTATCCGATACCCCAGGCGCGGCGGCCAGAACCGCCGCCGCCAGAATCCAGGCGGAGAGCCTCCGGGTCGCGGCGGCTGCGAACGTGGTCAGGCAGTGGGCGAGTGGTGTGAGGGATGTGATCGTTCTCATCGGATGGCCTCCCTTGGCCCTGAGGTGAGTTCTTGCCGAGGACCCCACCTGGGCCCCCGGCGAGCCGTGCGTAGACGGCTGCGCAATGCAACGTCTATGGAGAAGAGGGTACGAGAAGCCCGTTTTCTTACGCTGGAGCCGGATCCGGCCTCAATCTCCAATCGGCGCCCCAACAGCCGGAATCCCCTAACTGCTACTGCGACTGAGACTTCGGACAACGCAACCACACCCGGTCGCCTTCACGCAACCCCACCCAAGGCCTGGATCACGCCATCCCAGCTCCTCCCTGCCCCACCACCGTTTCGACCGCTACACCCGGACCCACAACGCCCCTCGCGGTCACCGAAAGCCGAGATCACCAGCTGGCGACGGTGGACCCTACCCGGAAACCCCGCAGGCGGGTGCTCCGGGCCAACCGCGTCCACCTGTGCTCTTCCGCTGCCCGACACCACCACCCCCGGTGAACCCGGCCCCGTCACTCAACAAAACCACCGGCACGGGGGACATACAGAT
>CAZTOF010000273.1:0-3867 GCA_964615515.1 uncultured Gemmatimonadaceae bacterium | reverse complement strand
GGGTGGGTCTCCCGTGAGGAGAAGGACGTTGTGAAGGCCGGTGGCCGCCGCGCCCAGAAGGTCGCTGATCATCCTCGGGAGCTTGCGGTCGCGGCAGGTGTAGTGGACCAGCGGCTCGGCGCCCGGACACGAGCGCGCGATCAGGGCGGCGGCGGCGAACACGCCGAGCCGGGCGGCACCCCGTTCCTCCTGCACGGCGATCACGTCGGCGCCGGCCGCGGCCAGGGCCCGGCAGCCCTCCACGAGGGCTTCGGTGTTCCATCCGCGGGGGGGCAGCACCTGTACCGAGGTGACGAAGTCGCCCTCCGCGAGGCGGCGGCCCAGGGTCGAACGCGCCGCCAGCGGCCGGACCGGCCTGCCGCGCACATCGGGGGCCGCCCGGCGTGTGATCCGCACCGGCGACGCGCGTGGCCGGCTCGCCCTGACCTGCTCGGCGATGCTGCGGATGTGCTCCGGGGTGGTGCCGCAACAGCCGCCCACGATGCGCGCCCCCGCGTCGACCAGGCGGCGCGCGTACCGGGCCATGTAGTCGGGCCGGGTGAGGTACATCTTGCGCTGGCGGACGGCAACGGGCCGTCCCGCGTTGGGCTGGGCGGAGAGGGGGAGGGAGGTGACCCGCGCCATGCGTTCCAAGGCCTCCAGCACGACGGCCGGGCCGACCGAACAGTTGAGTCCGACCGCGTCGGCGCCCCACTCGTCGGCCGCGCGCGCCGCCTGTTCGACTGAGGCGCCCGAGGCGGTCTTCCCATCGTCCCCCTCGACCGTCACCTGCACGATCACGGGCAGGTCGCACCGGCTTCGCACCGCCCGGAAGGCCTGCTCCAGTTCGGCCAGGTCCGAAAAGGTCTCCAGGATGAACCCGTCCACATGGCCCTCCAGCAGCCCGTCCACCTGGCGGCCGAAGTACTCCCGGGCCTCCTCCAGCGATGTCGGCCCCAGCGGCTCGACGCGGATCCCCAGCGGCCCGATCGCGCCCGCCACCGCGGCCCGGCCACCCGCCGCCCGCACTGCGATCCCGGCGGCGCGCCGGTTCAGCTCCTCGGTTCGGTCCTCCAGCCTGTACGACGAGAGCTTGACCGGGTTCGCTTCGAAGGTGTTGGTCTCCAGGATCTCCGCCCCGGCGCGCAGATACCGGGCGTGCACGTCCTCGATCAGCTCCGGATGCGTGGCGTTGAGTTCGTCGTAGCACACGTTCAGGAAGACGCCCCGGTCGTAGAGCATCGTGCCCATTGCGCCGTCCGCCACGAGAGCCCGTCCCTCGCCGAGCATCGCACGCAGATCAGGCACCGCCGCTCCCTCCCGCCGCCGCCACCGTCGCACGGCCGGCGTCCCCGGCCCCGTCGACCTCCACCCCCTCCGCCAGGTTCGGCGCCAGCCACCGTGCGGTTTCCTCCACGCTCATCCCGCTGCGCCGCGCGTAGTCCTCGAGCTGGTCGCGACCGACCCGTCCGACCCCGAAATAGAAGCTGTCCGGGTGCCCGACATAGAGCCCGGATACGGACGCGGCGGGGAACATGGCGCAACTCTCGGTCAGCGTCACCCCGATCCTCTCCGCGTCCAGCAAGTCGAAGATGGTCCGCTTGCCCGAGTGATCCGGACAGGCGGGATACCCCGGAGCCGGCCGAATCCCGCCGTACTCCTCCGCGATCAGCTGCCGGTTGGACAGCGACTCCTTCGGGGCGTATCCCCAGAACTCCCTGCGCACGCGCTCGTGCATGCGCTCGGCGAAGGCCTCGGCGAGGCGGTCCGCGAGGGCCTTCGCCAGGATGCTCCGGTAGTCGTCCCCCGCGGCTTCGAATTCGGCGCAGAGCTCGTTCACACCCTCCCCGGCGGTGACCACGAACGCCCCGGCCCAGTCGGCCACCTCCGAGCCCGCCGGTGCCACGAAGTCCGCAAGGCAGAGGTTGGGCCGGCCGTTTCCCCCCTTGGCGAACTGCTGCCTCAGGCATGGCAACACCGCCAGCACGTCGCTCCGGGACTCGTCGGAGTAGAAGACGATGTCGTCCCCCACCGCGTTTGCCGGGTAGAGTCCGACCACCGCCCGTGCGGCCAGCAGGCCCTCGCGCCGGATGCGGCCGAGAAATGCGACGGCGTCCTCGTACAAGGTCGTGGCCTGGGGCCCGGTCTCCGGGTCGGTGAGAATGTCGGGGAAGGTGCCCCTGAGCTCCCAGGTGTGGAAGAAGGGAGTCCAGTCGATCCGTCCGGTGAGTTCGTCCAGGTCGTAGGAGGGGCGGGTCCGGGCCGGTGGCGCGGCCGATGGGCCGTGGCCACGGGCGACGGGGCGCGTTGCAGCGCTCGGGAAGACCCGGTCGCCGGTGAAGGTGGGCCGGACGGGGCGGTACCGGCTCCAATCCGGCCTCAGCCGGTTCGCGCGGGCCTCCTCCAGCGCCAGGAGCGGAGCCCGCTTGCCCGGCGACCGCCGTCTCCGGCGAACGGCGGCGTACTCTTCCCGAATGCCGGCGGAGTACGCCGCTCGGCTGGCGGAATCCAGCAGCTTGCCCGCCACCGCCGCGCACCGGGAGGCGTCGAGAACGTGAACGGTGGTCCCCGAGTACCTCTCCTCGATCTTCACCGCGGTGTGGACCCGGGAAGTGGTGGCGCCGCCGATCAGAAGCGGCGTTTCCATTCCCGTGCGCTCCATCTCGGAGGCCACGTGCACCATCTGGTCGAGGCTCGGCGTGATCAGCCCCGAGAGCCCGACGATGTCGGCCTTCACCTCGCGCGCCTTCTCCAGGATCACCTCCGCGGGCACCATCACCCCCAGGTCGAAGACCTCGTAGTTGTTGCACTGCAGCACGACCCCGACAATGTTCTTGCCGATGTCGTGCACGTCCCCCTTGACGGTGGCGAGCACGATGCGCCCCGCCGAACGGGACGTGCCGCCGGCCGGTTTCTCGCGCTCCAGGTACGGCACCAGGTACCCCACGGCCCGCTTCATCACGCGGGCGCTCTTGACGACCTGAGGGAGGAACATCTTCCCGGAGCCGAAGAGGTCCCCCACGGTGTTCATGCCCGCCATCAGGGGCCCCTCGATCACATCCAGCGCGCGCTCCGCCCCCCGCCGGGCCTCCTCGGTGTCCTCCTCGATGTGGTCGGTCACGCCGTGGACCAGCGCGTGGCCGAGCCGCGACTCCACCGGAGCGTCGCGCCAGGAGAGGTCGTCCGTATCCCCTCCGGAGCTTCCCCGGTAGCTGCCCGCCAGGGCCGTCAGGCGTTCGGTGGCCTCCTCGTTCCGGTTGAACAGCACATTCTCGACAGCTTCGAGCAATTCATCGGGTATCTCGTCATAAACCGCTATGGCACCAGCATTTACAATCCCCATGTCCATCCCTGCCAGACCCGCGTGGTACAGGAATGCCGAGTGCATGGCCTCGCGTACCCCGTGGCTCCCGCGGAAGGAGAAGGAGACGTTGCTGACGCCGCCGCTCACCAGCGCATGGGGCAGATTCGCCTTGATCCGGCGCGTCGCCTCGAAGAAGGCCACCGCGTACTCGTTGTGCTCCGCGATCCCCGTCGCGACGGCGAAGATGTTGGGGTCGAAGATGATGTCCTCGGGGGGGAAGCCCTCCTGCCGCGCCAGGATGTCGTAGGCGCGCGTGCAGATCTCCACCTTGTGGTCCGCGGTGTCGGCCTGGCCGCTCTCGTCAAAGGCCATCACCACCACCGCCGCCCCGTAGCGTCGCGCCAGGCGCGCCTTCTCCCGCAGCGCGTCCTCGCCGTCCTTGAGGCTGATCGAGTTGACCACGGCCTTGCCCTGCACGCACCTCAGCCCGGCCTCGATCACCTCCCACTTCGAGGAGTCGATCATGAAGGGGACTCGGGCGATCTCGGGCTCGGCGGCCATCAGGTTGAGGAACCTCACCATCG
>CAZTOF010000272.1:0-9315 GCA_964615515.1 uncultured Gemmatimonadaceae bacterium | reverse complement strand
GCGCCTGGCGTGCGACCCCGCCGGGGCCGCGCGGCCCCGGCGGGGTCGCACGCCAGGCGCGGTTGTGCGGCGTTGAGCGTCTCCGGGTGGTCCTGCCGGAATGGGGCCTGTCAGCCGGGCCCGCCTACGCCGGCACGCGCGCCGTGGCGAGCAGGTGGTCGACGTGGTGCGCTTCGCGGCAGCGTCCGGCGTTGGTCTCCAGCTGCACCGTGATGTGCTGGATATCGAACTGGTCGTAGGCGATGTCGCGGATCCGGTTCAGCAGGGACCCGTTTGCTCCCTCGGCGTCGTATCCCGGTTCCACCAGCAGGTGCGCGGTGAACGCGACGTATCCGGGAGCCAAGGTCCAGCAGTGGACATCGTGGATCACCGTCACCCCGTCGAGCTCCTCGATCTGGTGGCAGAGCGAGTAGAGATCGATGTGCTCGGGCGTGCCCTCGAGCAACACGTCGACCACCCGGCGCAGCAGGCGCCACGTGCTCATCAGGATCAGGGCGCCGATCAGCATCGAGACGACCGGGTCCGACACGTGCCAGCCGAAGGCCCACACGAGCACCGCCGCCACGACCACGGCGACCGACCCCATCAGGTCGGTGATCATGTGCTGGAAGGTGCTCTCGACGTCGGGGTTTTCCTGGGTGGCGCCGTGCAGCATCCACACTGCGGAGACGTTCACCACCAGGCCGATCGAGCCCACGATCAGGAAGAGCACGGCATCGATCTCCGGCGGCGCCTTGAAGCGGCGGTACGCCTCGATGAGCACCCATACGGAGATTCCCCACAGTGTGAGCGCATTGATCAGTGCCGCCAGGACCTCCGTCCGGTGGAAACCGTAGGTGTGCTCGGCCGTGGACCGGCCCGACATGCGCATGGTGACCAGCGCGAGAATGATGAACACGGAGTCGGTCAGCATGTGTCCGGCGTGGGCGATCAGGGCGAGGCTCCCGGCCATGATGCCGACGACCACCTCGGCGACCATGTAGCCTACCACCAGCACGAGCGCCGTCGTGAGGCTGCGCTTGCCCGAGGAGGGACCTTGAAAGTCGTTTTCCGTTGGGATGCTGGAATTCGTCAAGGTGATTTACCTGCTCGGTGACGTGATCCGACTCGACTCGATGGACGGGGCAGTATTGGTTTCCGGCCCGCGGATGTCAAGCAAAGTGCTTTCTTCGGTGTAAGTTACCGGTTGCTCGGGGTCTGATTATGCTCTCGCCCGTCGGCGGTCTGGAGACGATGCGACACCCGCGCTGTCCTGGAGTGGAAGGATGCCCTACTATGTACGCGAACACTGACTTGCGACGGAGGAGTTCATGCGAATGTCGGGAACGCGAACGATCGTGGCGATGCTCCTGTGCTGTGTTCTCCGCCCGCCGCTTGCCTTGGGCCAGGACGCGGTCCGGCGCGTTTCGCTCGCCGAGGCCCTGCGGGCGTTTGCAGAGAACAGCCTCGAACTGAAGATCGCGCGCTCCGAAAGAGCCGGCTTCGCGGGGGCGGCCCGTCAATCCCGCGCCTACTTCAATCCCGCAGTCGCCTTCGGCCGCGACGACCTCGGGCACGAAGCCGAGGAGTTCTGGGAGGAGACCTTTCACCTGGTACAGCAGGTGGAGTGGCCGGGGCGGACCGCCGCCCGGGGGCGGGCCGCCTCACATGCCATAAGTGCGGGTGCCGCGCGCTTTCGCGCCGATTCCATCGAGTTGGCCTTCGCAGTGCGGGAGGGCTACGTACAGGCTTGGTTCGCCGAACAGTCGGAGGCGGTTGTGGGCCGAACCGCGGCGGTCATAAGACGCGTGGCCCAGGACGCGGAAAGCCGCCTTGAAGCGGGTGACATTTCGGCCTTCGAGGCCCGGCGACTGCGACTGGAACGGGCGCAGGCCGAACGGGACATGGCGGAGGCGGCCCTGCGGTCGCGTAACGCGCGCAGAACGCTGGCTGCCCTCATCGCACCGGGGACCGGCATGGAGGAAGTGGGGCCGTCCGAGGGCCTGGAAGGGGTGCCGCCGGTCGTGACCCGCGAGACCGCGCTGCTCGCCCTGCCGGGCCGACCCGACCTGGAAGCCGCGGAAAGGGAAGTGGACGCCGCCCGTGCCGGGGTGCAGATCGCGAAGAGCTACTGGGTGCCGGATCCGACCGTGGGTCTGGGATACCGGCATCACCAGGACGGGTTCGCCGGCGCCAGCCTGGTGGTCGACCTGCCGGTGCCGCTCTTCGACCAGGGGGGCGGTACCCGCGAGGAGGCCGCCGCCGCGAGTTCGGCAGCCGCCTACCGCCTCGATCTGCGCCGGCGCCTTGCGGAGTACGACCTGGTTGCCACGTCGGATCGGTATACCTCCCGGCGGGCCCAGCTGGAAACGGCCGCCGCAGGTCTCGTGGCGGATGGCGAGGCGCTGCTGTCGGCTGCGACCGCGGCCTACGCCGAACAGGAAATGACGCTGCTGGAACTGCTGGACGCGGCCAGCGCGTTTCAAGACGCCCAACTCAGCGCACTTTCCCTCATGTCGGAGGCGTGGATCGCGTACTACGACCTGCTTCGTGCCATGGGCGGCACTCCGGAGGAGAAACAATGAAGAGGACTCTGTCGGCCTGCCTGATCACACCTGGGGTGTTGGCGGGGATCCTGTCGGGCTGTGCCGGTGGGGCGGAGGAAGGGGCGGCCGGCCAGGCGGCCCACGACCCGCATGGGGGTGGAGGATCCTTCACCGAGTTGTCGGACGGCATCGAGCTGTTCGTCGAATACCCCCACCAGATTCAGGGCGTGGAGAGTGAAGTGCCCTGGGAGATCTACCTGACCCGGATGGATGGGTGGCAGCCGGTCGGGGACGCCTCCGTGAGAGTCCTGATGCACGGACCGCGCGGCGCGCACGAGGAGATCGTCGCCGAACCCGATATCCCGGGAGTATACATGGTGGTGCCCACCCTGCCGGCGGCGGGCCAGTGGCATGCCGAGTTCATCCTGTCGGTGGAGGGACGGGACCGCCGGGTCGATGCGGGGGACGTCGAGGTCTTCGCGAGCGAGCAGGAAGTCCATTCGCATGCCGGGCATTCCCGCACCCGTGAGGCGCATGAGGTCGACGCACACGCCGGGCACGACCACGCGGAAGACGGGGCCGCCGCGCACGCCGGACACGACCACCCGGAGGACGAGGCCGACCCGCACGCCGGACACGACCACCCGGAGGACGAGGCCGACCCGCACGCCGGGCACGACCATTCGGAAGACGAGGCGGACCCGCATGCCGGACACGACCACGCGGCGGACGAGGCCGACCCGCACGCCGGGCACGACCATTCGGAGGATGGGGCCGCCGCGGGGCTGATCACGCTGTCCAAGGTGGAGCAATGGTCGTTTCCCTTCGCGGTCGCGCTGGCGGAGGAACGCGAGATACCCCCCTCGATTCCGGCGGCGGGCGAATTGGTCGCCCCGCCCGGCGGCCTCGTGCACGTTTCGGCGCCGGTCGCGGGGATGGTGCAGGTGGATGGGCCTTCGCTCGGGCCGGGCGACCATGTGCGCGCCGGGCAGACTCTGGCGCTGATCGCCCCCACAAGCCTCGACAACTCGTACGTGCGTACCCGTGCGGATGTGGCGGCGGCCGAGCTCGAAGCGAACCGGGCGGAGCGGCTCTTCGCGGCCGGTGCCATTCCCGCCCGAAGGTTGGAGGACGCGCGGCGCAACCTCGCGGTCGCCGTGGCCGCTTTCGAGGCCATCGGCGGCACCCGCGCCGAGGCCGGCGAGGGGGACGCCGATCCGGACCACTACCAGCTCCGCAGCCCCATCGGTGGTGTGATTGCGGTGCGCGACGTGGCGCTCGGGGAACAGGTCGAGATCGGTGAACACGCATTTACGATCGTGAACTCGGCCAACCTCTGGTTCGTCGCTCGTGTGCCCGCCCGCTACGCTGCCGAGATGGACCGCATCCGGGGCGCCTGGTTCACCGTCGAGGGTGGCACCAGCGTTTGGACGGCGGGCCGCGTCCTCTCCGTCGGCAGCATGATCGACCCGGACAGCCGCACGCTTCCCGTCCGGTTCGCGGTTCGGAACACGGGCGGGACGCTCAAGGTGGGAATGCTCGCAGAGGGACATCTCCAGCTCGGCGATCCTGAGCGGGGGGTCGCGGTGCCCGCTCCCGCCATCCAGGACGAGAACGGGCTCCCCGTGGTCTACGTCAAGGTCACCGGGGACACCTTCGAGCGCCGGGTGGTCCGGACCGGGCCTTCGGACGGGTCCTGGACGCTGGTCTCGGAGGGACTCGAGTTCGGCGAACAGGTCGTGACCGCCGGGGCCTACCAGGTCAATCTCGCCGCGCTCGGCGTCGTCGCCCCGGCGCATGACCACGCCCATTGAGCGAGCCGGCATGAGTCAACCCGAGCGGAGGGGCGTTCTCGATCTCGTCGTCGGCGCCTCCCTGACGAACCCCTTCCTGGCGCTCATCTTCGCGATGGGCCTCTTCGTGGGCGGAAGCTGGGTTGCCGCCACCTTCCCCGTCGATGTCTTCCCCGACCTGACCGCACCCACCGTGACGGTGGTGACAGACGCCCACGGCCTCGCCCCGGAAGACGTCGAGACGGCGATCACCTTCCCCATCGAGACGGCACTGAACGGTGCCCTCGGCGTGCGCCGGGTCCGCTCCAAGTCCGCCCAGGGGATCAGCGTCGTCTGGGCCGACTTCGAATGGGGCACCGATATCTTCCTCGCCAGGCAGATCGTCAGCGCGAGGTTGCAGTCCCAGTCGCTGGACCTTCCGGAAGGGGTGAGTCCGCCCGTACTGGCGCCGATCACCTCGATCATGGGGGAGATCATGCTGGTCGGCATGAACGCTCCCCGGTCGCGGCTCATGGAGGCGCGGACCACGGCGGACTGGATCGTGAAGCGCAGGCTGCTGGCGGTCCCCGGCGTCTCGCAGGTGGTGACGCAGGGAGGAGACGTGCGCGAATACCAGGTCCTCGTGGACCCGCAGCGGCTCCTGGCCTACCGGGTGGGGCTCGAGGACGTGCTCGCCGCGATCGAAGGGTCCAGCGAGAACGTGGCGGGGGGGATCTACTGGTCCAGCGGGCGCGAGGTCCTGATACGGGGAATCGTGCGCCCCTCCACGGTCGAGGACATTGCCGTGACCGTGGTGGCGACCCGGGACCGCGTACCGGTTCTGATCGAGGATGTCGCCGAAGTGCGCATCGGCCCCCAGATCACGTACGGGACCGGGTCGGTGAACGGGGAGCCGGCGGTCATCCTGTCGATCCAGAAGCAGGCGGGTGCCAACACCCTGGAACTCACGCAAAGGGTTGACGCCGAGCTGGACCAGATCGAAACCGAGCTTCCGGAGGGGATCACCTTCGAGCGCGACATCTTCCGGCAGGCCGACTTCATCTCGCTCGCCGTGGACAACGTGATCCTCGCGCTCCGCGACGGCGCGTTCTTTGTGGTCGCCATCCTGCTGCTGTTCCTGTGGAACGTCCGCACCACCCTGATATCGATCGTCGCGATCCCCCTCTCCCTGGCGCTGGCCATCATCGCGATGCGGGCCTTCGGGGGCACGGTGAACACCATGACGCTGGGCGGCATGGCGATCGCGATCGGGGCATTGGTCGACGACGCGATCATCTTCGTCGAGAATGTCCATCGCCGGTTGCGCGACAACCTTCGCGGGCCACCCGGCGAACGCATCGCCACCCTGCCGCTCATTCGGGGCGCCGCGAGCGAGATCAGGGACCCGATCCTGAACGCCACCCTGATCATCACCATCGTTTTCGTTCCCCTGTTCTTTCTCACCGGGGTCGAGGGCCGCATGCTGAAGCCGCTCGGCATGGCCTACATCATCAGCATCCTGTCGTCACTCGTCATCGCGGTGACGGTGACTCCGGCACTCTCCTACCTGCTGCTTCCGGCCGACCGTTCGGTCAGGCGCAGGCGCGAACCCTGGCTGGTCCGGGGGCTCGAGTTCCTCTACAAGCGGGTGCTGGACTGGACGCTGCGCCGCTCGGGGAAGGTCCTGATCGGGGCGGCGTTCCTCCTCGCGGGTACCCTGGCGGTGGTCCCGACCCTGGGCCACGAGTTCCTGCCCGAGTTCCAGGAGGGCTCGCTGACGATCGCGATCATCACCGTGCCGGGGACTTCGCTGGAGGAGTCCGACCAGATCGGGAGGCGCGTGGAACGAAGGCTGCTGCGCGTGCCGGGGGTGGTCTCGACCGCGCGCCGCACGGGCCGCGCCGCACTCGACGAAGAGGCGCAGGGGGTCAACACGGCACACGTCGAGGCCCAGCTGGACCTGACCGGCCGCGAGCTCGCCGAGGTCATGGCCGAAGTGCGCGCTGATCTCGCGGGCATCGCGGGAACCAGCATCACGGTGGGACAGCCGATCGGCCACCGCATCGATCACATGCTCTCGGGCACCCGCGCCGCGATCGCGATCAGCGTCTTCGGACCCGGGCTGCGGGAGCTGCGCGAAATCGCGGGACAGATCGAGGCGATCGCGCACGGAGTCGACGGCCTGGTCGACGTCTCCGTGGAGCAGCAGGCCGAGGTGCCCCAGCTGCAGGTGCGCGCGAATCGGCGGGCGATGGCCCGGTACGGAGTGAGCCCCGGAGCGCTGGCAGGCGCCGTGCACATCGCCATGCAGGGCGAGGCCGTGTCCATCGTGCGCGAAGGGGAGCGGACCTTCGACCTCGTGGTGCGGTACGCGGACAGGTACCGGGCCCACCCCGAAGCCATCGGCGGCGCCCTGATGGCCACACCCGCCGGGCCGACGGTCCCCTTCTCCCAGCTGGGCTCCATCGTGCAGGCGCGCGGCCCGAACATGATCACGCGTGAGAACGTGTCGAGGAAGATCGTCGTCAGCGCCAACGTGGCGGGTCGCGACGTCATCGGGGCGGTGACCGAGCTTCAGGGGCGGATTGCCGGAGGGCTGGACCTTCCGCCCGAGTACTACCTTCAGTTCGGAGGCCAGTTCGAGAGTGGCCAGGCCGCCACCCGCCGGATCACGATTCTGTCCCTGTTCTCGATCGCGGCGATCTTCATGATCATGTTCCGGGCCTTCGGGAGCTTCCGCACCGCCATGTTCCTCATGGTGAACCTGCCGCTGGCCCTGACCGGGGGAGTCATGGCGGTCCTGCTCATCGGCGGAACGGTCAACGTGGCCACGCTGGTTGGCTTCATCACGCTCTTCGGCATCGCGGTGCGCAACGGAATGCTTCTTGTGAGCCGTTACCAGGACCTGTGCGCGGCGGGGACGCCGCTGCCCGACAGCATCCGGCGCGGTTCGGTGGAGCGCCTGAGTCCCATCCTGATGACCGCCCTCACGGCGGGGCTCGCGCTCATCCCGCTCGCCTTGGGGATCGGGGAGCCGGGGAAGGAGATCCAGGCGCCGCTTGCCGTGGTTGTGCTCGGCGGTCTGCTGACCTCCACCCTGCTCAACATGATGGTGGTGCCGGCGTTGTTCGCGCGCTATGGGAGAATACCGGTGGGCGAGTCGCCGGGGGCGAACTGAGCCTCAACACAAAGGGGGGCGCCGGACGGGCCGGCAGCGCACGGCAACCCATTGATTCGGCATCGTACCGCAGGTTCCGGTGTTGGTCCCGCAGTGCCCGTAAACGCTGATTGGGACTGGTATTCGGTGGAATCGCCATGTCCCCGGGGCCCGCCCGGAGGCATCGCCCGCGATGCGCCCGACACGTTGCGACTTCGTTGCCGAGCGCCTATCCTTTTCCCCGTTCCGATCGTCCGGCGCCCCCCCACAATCCCGAACCCCGAGAGCATGCAGAGCGGCCCCAAGTCCGTCCCTACAGCCCACCGCGCGCCGGCGATCCGGACCACGCCGAGCCTGACCGATCTGGAGCAGCGTGTCCTCGACTACATGGTCCTCTACCTGCGGACCCACACCTACCAGCCGTCGATCCGCGAAATCGGGCAACACTTCGGGATCAGGAGCACGAAAACGGTTTCCGAGCTCCTCCAGTCGCTGGCCGACAAGGGCGTTGTGGAGCGGGACCCCTCCCGTTCCCGCGGGATCCGGATCGTCGGCCTGGATCTCAACGCGCGGACCGTGTCCCTGCCGTGTTTTCGTGATCTGGAGGAGGCGGCGGACGGTCTGCGCGCGGGCAACAGCGCACGCCATGTCTCGCTGGACCGCCAGCTGGTGAGCCGGAGCGGTTGCTTCATGGTGCGGGCGCCGCGCGGGCAGCTGGCCTCCGCCGGAATCGACGAAGGGGACTTCGTGGTGGTCCAGCCGGTTCGGGCCGAGGAGCTGGCGGACGGAGAGATCGTGGTCGCCGCGGCCGGGCGCATCACGGACTACTACCAGCTGGAGAAGCACGGCTCGCGCATTTCGCTGCGCTCCGTCACGGGAGGCACGGTGGCCGACGCGACCGCCGGGTCGGGGCAGGCGGTCATTCTGGGGCGCGTGTCGGCGCTCTACCGCAGGGTCGGCCCGCTCTCCTTTACGACGCCTGCCACCGCGCATTGACCCTGGCAACCCGTGGACAAATCCCCCCGGCATTCGAACGGCGATGCATCCGCGCTGGCTTGGGTTGCGCTCCGTCCTCGGGCTTTGCCCGCCAGCTGCCACTGCTCCCAGGTCTTCCACAGCCACGATCCTTGATCCGAACAAATACCGAACTGTGGTGTATAAGGAGGTGTGACCGTAACCCACCACACCCAACACCCCGAAACGAGACTCCGATGTCCGCCAACCATGCCTCCGCCATCCCCACGCCACCCGTCCCCGTCCCCATCACCGATCTGCACCGCAGCCCCGATCCCTGCACGGATTTCCTCTCCGACGATCCTCTCGGCGACCGGATCGCCGCGCTCTGCGCCCACATCAACGCCGCCACCTACCAGCTCCTCACCCTGCTCCGGGCGTACGACGAGGAGGGGCGCTGGCAGGGCTGCCGCTCCTGCGCGCACTGGCTATCCTGGCGCACCGGCATCTCGCTCGGGCCCGCCCGCGAAAAGATGCGCGTGGCGCGATGCCTCCCTTCCCTGCCCCTCATCTCGGCCGCTCTCGAAAAGGGCGAAATCTCCTACTCCAAGGTGCGGGCCCTGACCCGCATCGCCACCGCGGACAACGAAGCCGAACTCCTCGCCTTCGCCGACCACGGCACCACCGCCCACGTCGAGCGCATGGTCCGTGAGTGGCGCCGCCTCGACCGGAGCGACGACTGCCAGGCCGCCCGGGCCGAACGCCGGGGCCTCTCGCTGCACCTCGCCGACGACGGCAGCTACGAGATTCGTGGCCGGCTCAGCCCCGAGGTGGGGGCCCTGCTGCTCAAGGCGCTCGAGACAACCGAGGACAAGCTCTACCGCGAGCAGCGCGCAGCCGGAACCGA
>CAZTOF010000271.1:0-11637 GCA_964615515.1 uncultured Gemmatimonadaceae bacterium | reverse complement strand
GCTCGAGGGCGCGGCCGGGTCGTGGGCGGGCAGGGATCCCGTGAGGGTCGTCTACGTCGTGCAGGCCGATCCGGCCATGACCGTGGGGCCGGGTACGTTCCTGGACTCGGTGCTGGCCGCGGCCGGAGCGGTCAACGCCTTCGGGGACCTTCGCGGGAACTGGCCGCTGGTGAGTATGGAAGAGGTGGTGCGGAGGAACCCGGAGTACCTGGTCGTGCCGGTCCCGGGTTACGGTACGCCCGCGGCCGCGCCGGACTACCGCGACCCCGGGGCCGAAAGGCTGTCGGGACTGCCGGGGTGGTCGGCGGTCCCGGCCGTGGCGGCCGGCCGGGTCATCTCGGTCGACGCTTCGCTGTTCGGCCGCCCGGGCCCGCGCATGGGCGAAGCCGCGCTCTACCTGGCGACCAGACTTCACGGCCCGGGCTGACGAGGCGCGACGAGAGGTGAATAGCACGGCTATTCGCCCGCGGAGCAAAGCAGAGCGGAGCCTTGGAAAGGCAAGATGTATACTGTACTTTACCTAATGTAATGTTGCCCTTACATCGTGAATCGGTGGGCGAAGCGGCCCGGCCCGGAGGGTCTTGTGCACGGGCTGCCGGCGTTCGGTCACTCGCTGCCGCGCTGGTCGCGGGCACCGCCGGAGCCGGGGCCACCGCCTGCGACTCCGGCCCGGAGCCCGTCCATCTCGCCACCGCGCAC
Organism: uncultured Gemmatimonadaceae bacterium; assembly: GCA_964615515.1. Lineage (GTDB taxonomy): Bacteria > Gemmatimonadota > Gemmatimonadetes > Longimicrobiales > Gaopeijiaceae > Bin94. The sequence continues at coordinate 10,938 of CAZTOF010000271.1, read as the reverse complement.
CAGGTGGGTCCGGTGGGGTACCGCGACCCGGCGGGCGGTGTCTCTCCGGATGGCCGCCAACTCGCCTACACCCAGGGGCGGGAGCTGCTCCTGCACGACCTCGCCGGAGGAGAGACGCGGAGCCTGGGCCTGGCCCCGAGCCGGATCCGCTATGCCGCGTGGCATCCGGACAGCCACCGGCTCCTCGTGCACGAACGCACCTTCGATCGCCGCCGCCATGGGTGGTTCGTCTATGACCTTCGGACCGGGTCCAAACGGACGCTGTGGGGGGGCCGCTATTCCCCGGCTCTCCCTTCCCGCTCCAACCTGCTGGAGCTCGCCTGGGCGCCCGATGGGGAATCGCTGGTCGGGGTCGTCCGCACCGCGGTCGCCTCCCGCGTCTGGCGCATCCGGGCCGGCGGCGGATCCGGCGAGGTGGTGAGCGAGGGCCGCCGCCTCTCCTTTCCCGTGGTGTCGCCGGGCGGCCGGGTCGCCTGCATCGAGCGGTACGGGGGCGTGCAGCACCTTCGCTATCCGTGCGGGGACCCTCCGGTGGAGTGGATGGAGGACCAGCAGCCGTACGGCCGCGTGGCCTTCTCCCGGGACGGGTCCGAGATCCACTACGCCGCGCCGAACGCCGACGGCGTCCTCGAACTGTGGTCCCGGCCGGTCGGGGGCGGCGAGGCGCGGCTGCTGGCCGGTGGAAAGCGGGATGTCTACGGGCCCGCCCTTACTCCGGAGGGCGACATCATCTATCGCAGCCAGCACTACACGGTCGCCCTTTCCGCCATCCCGGCGGACGGCGGCCGGATGAGGCGGCTGACCCGCTTCCAGTCCGCGACACCGACCTGGAACCCGGCCGGCACCGAAGTCTCGTTCACCTTCGGCCGGTGGCGCACCGCCACCGACGACGTGGAATACCCCGACATCGACCAGGACATCGGGGTCGTGAACGCGCCCCGCTTCATGCCGAAAAGCGCCCCGGACCGGATCGTCCGGAGTTCGGACTCGCAGGACCAGGGCATGCACTGGTCGCCCAACGGCCGCTGGATCACCTACCACAGCCATGCCGGCGGGACCGACGACATCTACCTGATCCCGGCCGCCGACTCCTCCAACCCGCGCCGTCTCTCGACCCGCGGCCACGGGACCGGTTGGCCCCGGTGGTCACCCGACGGCCGCTGGATCGTCTTTCCCGGCTACGTTTGGGACGCCAGGGGCGCGCGCAGAGGTTCCCTGTACGTCATTCCCGTGGACCAGGAGACGGGCGAGACGCTCCCCCAGCGCGAGGTCGACCTGGGCTCCTTCCGCCACGATGTGCTGCACGCGGAGTGGACCCCCGACTCGGAACGGCTGGTCTTCGAGGCGGCCGAAGGGGCGGGCAGAAAGGCGCTGTACGTCGTCTCCCGGGAAGGCGGCACGCCCGAACGCTTCCACCAGTGGGCGTCGGACCAGGTGCGCTCCGGAATCTCGGTGTCCCCGGACGGGGCCTGGGTCGCTCACATCGCGCCGGACAGCGCGGGGACCTTCCAGGTCTACCGGGTGCCGCTGGGTGGAGGAGAGGCGGAGCAACTCACGGTCGACCCGGCGCGCAAGACGCAGCCCGCCTACGATCCGACGGGCAGGTGGCTGGCGTATGCGGTGTTCAGCTACGAGGTGCGGTTCTGGTGGCTGCCGAGCCTGCCCCTCACCACCGCCTCACCTTCCCCGTAACCTCCACCTCGACCTTCACGCCGTCCACCGACCGGGGCACCCGCGCCCGCAGCCGCGCGTCGTCCCGTTCCAGGTACACCTTGACGCAAGCCTTCCCGCCCTTGAGCCCGATGGCGGTGCCGGCCACTCCATCCATGCCGATCACCTTGCGGGTGACCCTCGCGCAAGCCCTCTCGATCCGGTCCGGCAACCCGTCAGCTCCCGTCGATCGTCACGTCGAAGCGCTGGAGGACCAGGTCGATGGGGTTGGCCAGCGTGCTGGTCTGGCTGCCGGCGAAGAGCAGCCCCACCGGGCGGCGGGCGTTTTCGCCGCTCCCGCCCGACACGACCAGCGAGCCCGAATCGCCGGGGCCCGAGAAGTCGCCGCCCGAGATGAGAATCTGCCCGGTGAAGCGCGCGGTGCCGTCGCGGAAGCCGACGTTCATGGTGGCGTTGATGCCGGTGATCTTGCCCGTGGTGTGACCGGTCGTGCGGCCGTACTTCTGGACCTCCATCGCGAGACGCGGTGCTGCCGTCTCGCGTCGCGGGGTGCCGTAGCCGTTCGCAGGCGTGCTGTTGCCGAGCTGGTCGGTGGTGGTCGCGGCGATGGCCGCGTCGATGCGGTTCTCGGGGCAGGTGGGGAAGGGGGTGCAGAACCGGATGGGCTCGAAGTCGTGCAGGGTGCCGATCGCGTCGTCGGGGTTGACGCCTCCGTCCACGGTCCCGGGCTGAAGGATGTGGTCGCCCAGGTTGGCCGCGTTCCGGTTGGCGTAGACGTGGTTGTTGCTGAGGGCGAAGACGTCGTCGCCGGATGCGACCCGCGCGGCGATGGTGCCTGCGGTGACGTCGACCTGTCCGGTGGAGACGCCGATGGGGACGGGGCGCGGGAAGGACCGCCTGGGGTCCGTGTCGTTGCCCGCCGCCGCCGGGCCCCAGCCGGCCGCGGTCGCGATCTCCTCGGAGTTCCCCAATGCGCGGAATTCGCCGGTGACCTCGGTCGCGTAGGAGTGGCCGTCCAGGGTGGCCGGAAGCCCGAGAACGCCGCTGTCTGCCAGGTAGACCTTGACCACCGGGCGGCCGCCCGGGCCGAGTCCGACCGCGGTGCCCGCGACCCCGGGGATACTCAGCAGGTCCGGGTTGTGCCGCTCCTGAACGGCGATCGCAGCCGCGAAATCGCCGCGCGCGAATGCGAGAAGATGCAGCGAGTCCGCGGACGGATCGCCGGCGGGCCGGAAGAACGCGATGTCCAGCGCCACGGCGACGCCCAGGGCGGCAATTCGGATGAATGGCTTGTTGGTCATGTCGGTGACACCGGTTTCCGCGAGGCGTCTGTCATGTATTCGTCTACTCCTCCGGCCGCTTGAAGGTTTCCCTGTCGGGAACATCGGCGCCAGCCCTCCCGCAGGACCCCGCCGGGAAGAGTTCCCCCTGATGCTCGTCGGCCCGGGGTGGGAATCGGCGCAGTGGGGCCCGCCGCCCGTTCCACCGGACCGGCATGGGGATGTCGACGTAGTCCCCGATGTCGGGGTGCAGGCACCGCCTGAGCATGCCGGTGGCTTCCGTCTGCGGGTCGTCCAGGGCGGCGGCCACGGTGTGGATGGGGGCGGCGGGGACGCGGTGCCGGCGCAGGAGGCCCAGCAGGGCCTCGGTGGAGAATCGCCGGGTCCGCTCCGAGAGGATGTCCGCCAGCCGCTCGCGGTTGGCCACGCGGGACGCGTTGGACCGGTAGTCGGGGCGCGAAGCCAGGTCGAGCTCGAGGGCGTCGCACAGGCGGCGGAAGATGTCGTCGGTGCCGGCGGTGATCATGACGCTTCCGTCGGTGCAGGCGAAGGCCTGGTAGGGGGCGATCATCGCCAGCGTGCTGCCCATGCGCTCCGGCAGGACGCCCGTGGCCAGGTAGCTGGTGAGGTGGTAGGACATCCACGCCAGCGCGGTGTCCAGCAGCGAGGTGGTGACGTGGCAGCCGCGCCCGGTCTTCTCCCGCTCCATCAGGGCGCCCAGCACCGCGATCGCCGTCCACATGCCGGTTCCCATGTCCACGACCGACGTGCCGCTCCGGGCCGGTTCCCCGCGGGGGTCGCCGGTCACCGACATGAGCCCCGAGCGGGCCTGCATGAGGGGGTCGTACCCGGGGTCGTCCGCGAGGGGCCCCTCCGTGCCGTGCGAGGTGACGGAAACGTAGATGACTGCGGGATTGGCCGCCCTCACGTCCTCGTAGCCGATGCCCAGCCGTTCCGCCGCGCCGCGCCTGAGCGCCTGCAGCACCACGTCCGCGCCGACCGCCAGCTCCAGCGCCCGCGAGCGCCCGGCGACGGTCTTCAGGTCCAGCACAACGCTGCGCTTGTTGCGGTTCGCGACCTGGAAGAGGTGGCTCTCTCCGCCGCTGAACGGCGGTCCCCACCGCCTGGCCGGATCTCCTCCCGGCGGCTCCACCTTGACCACGTCGGCCCCCAGGTCCCCCAGGATCTGCGTCGCGAACGGCCCGGCGAGATTCTGGGAGAAGTCGATGACGCTCACGCCCGCGAGCGGGGCAATCGCCGGTGAATCGCCAGTGGTGTGGAACACGACGGATCCCTGTCCCTTGCCGGGGTACGAGAGGATGCACTTCATTAGGGGGTGGCATGGGACCGCGACCCCCGCCGAAACGCGAAGAGACCACAAGATCAAGATAGAAGATATGGAGACGATTCGAATCCCGAACAGCGCGACCTACTCTCCGGTCTCGCTGACCGATCTTATGTTCGCTGCGCCCCTGGCGTCCCGTCTCCTCATGGGCGCCACACTTCCGGGCCGCCTGGTGCAGGCCGCCGCCGCCGGGATCTACGCCGGCAGCGTGATCAGCGACTGGGCCAGCCGGCGGGGCGTCAGGAAGATCGACTTCCTGGCCACCTTCGGCGCCGATGTGAAGCACCTGGACGAGATGCCGGCGGCGCGGCGGGAAGAGGACGTGCAGCGCTTCTCCGAAGAACTCATGGCGATCCACGAGCCCGTCGCGCGGGGCCGCGAAGTCCTTGCGGGCGACGTGAACGAGCGGCTGACCTCGTTCATCGCGGGGATCACGGGGCAGCGGGTGGAGACCAGCAGTTCGGTCCGGGAGATGACGCTGGCCCGTCTGATCATGCCGTTCGCCTCCGGCAGCTGTGACATCCTCTCGGGCGACATCGCCGTGTTCCGCAGCACCGGAATTTTCGAGCCGCACATCCTGGCGCACGAGTTCTGCCACCGCAAGGGCTACCTCATGGAGCTCGAGGCGCAGGCGCTCGGGTACATGGCGCTGTCGCGCTCCCGGGACCCGCAGCTGCGGCAGTCGGCGCTGGCGGAACGGGTCTACCGCAACCTCCGCGTGCTGGACGAGGACGACCCCGCCCGCTACGGCGAACTCCTGGAGCGGACCCCCCTCTCGGGCCCCGTGCTGGAGGATTTCCGGCGCCTGCGGCCCCCCGACCGGCGCCCGGGTCCCGTCGCGACCGCCATGAAGGAGCTGTACGACTCCCGCATGAAGCTCACGGGACAGAACGGCCTGTCGGACTACGACCGCGGCTTCACCAACTTCCTGTACACCTGGGAACGGTCGGCGAGCGAGGGCCGGGCGGCCTGACCCTCACAGGATCGGCCGCAGCCACGGATCCACCGACAGGATCAGCTCGAAGGTTCCCCCGGGAGTCCCCCAGACGCCGTCGATCCGCAGGATGTCGTGCACCGCGGCGATCCCGCCGCCCGCGTAGGCGCGCCATCCGTCCGTCGAGGTCACGGCCCAGTCTTCGGCGAGCGCGGGTGGCGTGGCGCCAACCGCTCCGGCACCGCCCACAAGGCGCGCGGTCAGCCAGATGGGCACCACCGTGAACGACGCCTCGCCCCTGGCAAGGAAGAACCGGCGCCCGCCGTAGGCGCGGTAGCCATGGCCGGGCAGCGTGCCCCGCCCGCCGAGATGAAAGAGAAGCTGGTGGGGCAGGGCGCCCCTGGCCGCGCCCACGTCCACGACCATGCGCGCCCGCCGGCCAAGGTCCCGTGTCCCGGTCCGGGCATCCACCCGCGCGGTGACGGTACCGCTGCCGCTCCCTTGCCAGCGGCCCGCGGTCGCGTGCAGTGCGGCCTCGGCTCTCCAGGTGGGCACGGTGCCCCATCCGCGGGTGAACCCGACGCCGCCACTGGCGAAGACGCCCTCCTCCACCGGACGCAACGGCCTCTGCCGGTCGCTGCCTCCGAGTCCCCCGGCCCAGGTTTCACCGGGTCCGCTGATGTGCTCCCAGGATCCTCGCAGGTGGATGCTCGACTCGCCGCCGCCCAAGCGGTAGTCGAACGCCACCCTCCCGCCCGTGGCGAAGTAGGGGTCGGTGTAGTCGGTGTTGCGAAACAGGGTCGACAGGGTGTTCAGCGCCGGCGAGGCTCCGGCCCGGGGGCCCACATCGCGCAGCTGGTGGCCGTACAGCTCAAGGGTGGTCGTGGTGGTTGCGTCGCGCGTCGTCCGGCGCCCCCGGAGCGTCACCGAGGCCTTCCCAATTGCGAACCCGTAGCCGGCCATGCCGTCCAGCTTCAGGGCGGGACGGGGTGCGAACGAGACTCCGACGCCCGCGTATACCCCTTCGGCCCGGTTCGCGCGCAGGAGCGACGAGAACCGGTCCGCGTACAGACGTGTCCTGGGAAGTCCGCTGACCACCTGCTCGCGCGCGACCCGCCTTGCCTCCGCCTCGACCCCGGCCAGGCTGACGGGGGACAGTCCCTCCGCGGCCATCCGGTCCATGAGCCCTTCGCGGAACTCGCTGGAGTCGGCGGCGCCGTAGCGGGCGAGGGTGATCGGCGGGCCGGAGAAGAAGCCGGGGGGCAGGTCGGGGTCGCGATTGTAGTCGGAGACTTCCAGCGTGGCCCGGATCACGGTCCCCACGGGCAGGTCCAGTTCCGGCATTTCGCGCCGCACCTCCACCACCTGACGGTACGGGACCCAGTACTTCTCCTCCCAGAGGAAGTGCTCCAACCGGACGTTGATGCGATCGTTGCGGGGGTCGATGTACGAAGCCGGGGTGAAGCTGAAGACCATCCTCACCAGGGCGCCGGTGGCCGCCTCCAGGAAGACGCTGCCGACGAAGGCGGGCACGTCGTCGCGGCGGGGTCGCACGTCCACCTCGTAGACCCGGACCGGTGCGGGCATCGAGGGCACCGTGACGCGGATCGAGTCGACGATCCGGTAGCGGTAGTGGGCTTCGCCGTCACGCCCCAGCGGATGGGGCACGTCGCGCACGTCGTATCCCTGCCCGATCGAGATCCGGCTGCCGAAACCGTTCTGTATGGCCGTCAGACGGTCGACGAAGTAGCGGAAGTTCTTGACCGGCAGGAGCTCCTGGCGGCGCAGGCCGCGCACGATCTGTCGCGTACGGCCGTCCCGGCTGCGGTAGAGGTCCACCGCCACCTGGTCCACCCGCATCGGGACGGGGTCCCCGCCGTCGTCGCGCTCGAGGTAGAAGTAGATGTGGCCTTCGGCCCGGGCCTCATAGGCGACCGAGTCCGGGTTCCTGGCTGCGGAAACGCGCAGTTCGCGCGCCATGCGCACGAGCGCGAGGGTGGTGGGGTCGTCGGAGACTTTTTCCTGGCCGAATGCCGGGGCCGGGTCCGCCAGAAGGGCGCAGAGGACGACCGAAGCGGTCCAACCCGGATGCATCGCCGGTCGGATGCAGCCGGATCCGCTTCCCTGGGCTGCTACGTGACGTCGCTGAGCGAGAGCCCGTTCTTCCGTAGGAATGCCGCCAACCCCATCTTGCCGATCGACCGCAAGGCGGAAGTGGAGACCTTGATCCGCACCCTCCTCCCGAGTTCGGGAACGAAGATCCGCTTCGTCTGCAGGTTCGGCAGCTGCCGCTTCTTGGTCTTGTTGTGCGCGTGGGAGACGTTGTACCCGGTGAGGGGCCGCTTTCCCGTGATGTCGCACTTGCGTGACATCGTGATCCTCCGTTTGTACCCCCGGAAGTCCGCGGAAGGATCCCCGCCGGGGGGATGCCCATCCACGGGCTGCCCAGGCCTACTTTTCTTCCTTGAAGAGAACGTGACGGCGCAGGACGGGGTCGTAGCGCCGGAGTTCCAGGCGCTGGGGATTGTTTCGCTTGTTCTTCGTGGTGGTGAAGCGGTACGGACTCTCCGTGCTGGACATCTTGACGGTCACCCGGGGGCCCTTGCTGGACTTCTTCGCCATGACTCCTCCTTCTCCGGCCCGTCGGTTCGCACCCGCTCCATCGGCCCGGCACCCGCCGGGTCCGACGCGGACCGCCAGATAAGATAGCCCGTTGACCGCATTCGTCCAGTCGGGGTAGAATTGGTGCCAGCCGTTTTGATCGACCAGTGACTCCAGCGCTCGCGTTTGCCGCGAAGCGAGATTCCGGGAAGTCCCGAAGTGAAGAAAGACATCCACCCCGCGTACCGGCCCGTCGTCTTCCAGGACGTGTCCACGGGCTACGCCTTCCTGACCCGCTCGACCATCGCCACCAAGCGGACGACACGGTGGGAGGACGGCAACGAATACCCCCTCGTCACCCTCGAGATCTCGTCGTCGTCGCACCCGTTCTACACGGGCACCCAGCGCCTGCTGGACACCGCGGGACGTGTCGAGCGCTTCCAGCGCCGCTACGGGGTCAAGGGAGAGTAGTCCACGCCGCGGGGCCCGCGCGCGTCCCCGGGTCACCCCCCCTTCGTCTCCTCCACCTCGGCGTAGGCGTCGTGTTCGTGGATCGACTCGAAGTTGACCACGTGCACCCGGAACCAGGTGACCTGTTCCATCGCGCGCAGCCGCAGCGTCACCTCGCGCACCAGGTCCTCCACGAAGCGCGGGTTGTCGTAGGCCCGCTCCGTGACCCACTTCTCGTCGGCCCGCTTGAGCACCGGGTAGAGACCGCACGACGCCGAATCGTCGACCAGCGCCACCACGTCCTCGATCCAGAGTTCGCCGGTGAAACGGGTCTCGACGGTCACCAGGCCGCGCTGGTTGTGGGCACCCCGTGAGCTGATCTCGCGGGAGCAGGGACACAGCGTCGTGACCGGGACCTTCACGGTCAGCACGAAATCGTCGGCCGCACCGCTCGACGCCTCGAAGGCGCAGTCGTACGACAGCAGACCCGACGCGCCGGTGACCGGGGCCCGCTTCTCCATGAAGTAGGGGAACGAGACCCGCAACTCCGCCGTCTCGGCGTTCAGCCGCTCGCGCATGGTGCGCAGGATGGCCGGCAGCGCCTCGCCCGAGATCTCCCCGTCGTGGGAGTTCAGGATCTCCATGAAGCGGCTCATGTGGGTCCCCTTGAAGTGGTGGGGCAGGTCCACGGACATGTCGATCGTGGCCACCGTGTGCTGCGCCGCCTTCCGCCGGTCCTTGACCGAGATCGGGAAGCGGATGTTCTGGACCCCCACCTTCGCGATGGGAACCTGCCGCCCGTCCGGGTTGGCCTGGACGTCGGCGAGGGCGGTGTGCTCGAACGGGCCGCTCATCGGTCGTCCGCCGGGCGTGGGGTCTCCGCCTCCGCCAGCCGCGCCCGGTCGATGCGCCGCATCTTGCGCTCCACCGCTCGCGCCAGGTCGATGCCCCGGCTGTTGGCGAAGTTGAGCAGCGCGATGCACACGTCCGCCGCCTCGTCGGTGAAGTCCGCCTCGTCCACGCGCCGGCCCTTCCAGACCTTCTTCTCCAGGTTGGCGAGTTCGCCGGTCTCGCCGGCGAGTTCGAGGGCGAAGAAGCGTGGCGGGCGCTGTGGGAAGGCGGCCCGCTGGTAGCGCATGAACTCCGCCTGCAGGGTCCGGAGCCCGCCGTAGCTGGCGGGGAGGAGGCCGCTGGTGGCGCCGGCCGGGGATTCGTGGTTCATCGCTTCGGGGATTCGGGTGAAAGGGCGGCGGGTCCGCCCGTGCCGTGAAAAAATGCCATCACCGCGCCATATTGTCGAACATGAACGACTCGGATCGAAGCCAGGGGGGCGGGCCGGCGCGGATCGGCATCGTGGCGGTATCGGACCGGGCGTCCCGGGGGGTGTACGAGGACCGGGGCGGTCCCGCCGTGCGAGAATACCTCGCCGAAGTGCTGATCACCCCCTGGGAAGCGGAGGTTCGGGTCATACCGGACGAGGAGGCACGAATCCGCTCGACGCTGGTGGAGCTCGTGGACGTCCTGGAGTGCTGTCTCGTGATCACCACCGGGGGGACCGGGCCCGCGCCCCGGGACGTGACGCCCGAGGCGACCCTTGCCGTGATCGACCGGGAGCTGGCCGGCTTCGGCGAGGCCATGCGGGCCGTGTCGCGTCCCCATGTGCCCACCGCCATCCTGTCGCGCCAGATGGCGGGGGTGCGGGGAAGGTCGCTCATCGTCAACCTGCCGGGCTCGCCCGGGGCCGTCCGGGAATGCCTGGACGCCGTGTTCGCCGCGGTGCCCGACTGCGTGGACCTGATCGGGGGACCGTACCTGGAGACGGATCGCTCCAGGGTGGTGGCGTACCGGCCGCACTGACGGTGTTCCCGTAGCCGCATGCGGCCCCGCACGGATCGGCGATGCGCGTGGATCGGCGAGCAGCTTGATTTCTTGCCGCCGTGCCGCGAGCATTAAAGGCTGGGCTGTGTGTCGGGTTGCCTGACACGACCGCCCCAAGCTCGCCAACCAACGCAACCTCCAGAGAACCGCCGATGGCCAAGAAGGGCAAACTGCAGAAGAACGACCGCCGGGCGGATCTGGTCGCCAGATACGCCGAGAAGCGGGCCCGACTGGTGGCCGTCATGAAGGACCCGGACGCGTCACCCAACGACAAGCGGCGGGCCACGTCCGCGCTGCAGGCCCTCCCGCGCGATTCCGCCGCCGTGCGCTACCGCAACCGCTGCCAGATGACCGGTCGGCCCCGCGGCTTCATCGGCAAGTTCGGGATCTCCCGGATCGCCTTTCGCGAGATGTCCCTTCACGGGTTGATCCCGGGCGTACGCAAGTCATCCTGGTAGGGAGGGGGCGTCCCCCTCGTCGGGCAAGGCGCCCGGGGTAGCCGGCGATTCGGTCGGCTGGGAGTCCGTGGATCGATCCGCGCGCATGACGGCAGGAGCGTGGCCGGAATCTCCGCGGTCGAATCCGCGGGAGACGTGATGCGGCGCTACGCTGCCGCGATTCGGTGAACGCTATCGCCCGGTTCCCGGTGCAGCGCCGCGTCCTTCGACTTCTCCGCCCACACTCGGAGGACATCGCATCGGGCCGCCGCCCGACCCGCTCTTCGTTTTCCTGACCGGGTCCGCGGAAGGAAGAGCCCCCGCGCTGTCCGCCACCTCCCC
>CAZTOF010000270.1:0-1905 GCA_964615515.1 uncultured Gemmatimonadaceae bacterium | reverse complement strand
GGACGCGGTCGCGGAGGCGGCGCCCGAGAGGCTGCTGCGCGAACGGGACCGCCTGCGGGAGCGCGTGGCGATGCTCTCCGGGTCGGTCGAAGTGGACGAAGACCGCCTTGCTCGGGAGATCGCGTACCTGGCCGAGCGGTGGGACATCGCAGAGGAGATCGTCCGGCTCCGCTCTCACGTCGCACTCTTCCGGGAGAGCCTGGACGGCGGGGAAGGCGCCGCGGGGCCGCGGCCGGACAAGGCGGGCAAGCGCCTCGGGTTCGTCGTGCAGGAGATGTACCGCGAAGCCAACACGGTGGGAGCGAAGGCCAACGACGCCGCGATCTCCGCCTCGGCGGTGGCGATCAAGGAGGAGCTGGAACGGATCCGGGAGCAGCTGGAGAACGTCGAGTGAAAGGGGGACGCGCGCCGCTCGTCCTGGTGGGCCCCTCGGGGGCGGGGAAGACCACCATCGCGAACGAGCTGGTGACGGCGCACCCGGACCGCTTCGAGCCTTCGGTTTCCGCGACCACCAGGAGCCCGCGCGACGGCGAACGGCACGGGCGCGAGTACCTGTTCGTTTCGCGCGCGGAGTTCGACACGATGATCCGTGGGGGGAGACTGGCCGAGTGGGCGGAGGTCCACGGGGAACGCTACGGCACGCCCGCGGACAATCTGCGGGACGGTTCGGCGGACGGCCCTGTTCCGGTTCTCGACATCGACGTGCAGGGGGCCCGGCAGATCCTGAGGCGCCGAACCGGCGCGTTGGTTATCTTCATCCTCCCCCCCGGCCCGGCCCGGTGGATCGGCCGGCTGGTGGGGAGGGGGACGGAGTCCCCGCGCGAGGTCGGGCGCCGCCTGCGGACCGCGCTCGAGGAGTTGCGCTCGGCTCCGTCGTTCGAGCGGTTCGTCGTCAACGCGGACCTGGACCGGGCGGTACGGCAGGTTCTGGCCCACTGGATCGGCGAGGTCGGGCGCCGCGCTTCCACGTCGGAGGTGGACGCGCTGTGCCGCAGGCTGGAGGATGGCGCGCGGCTGGAGATTGCGCGGCTGGGGGCGATGAAGGATCCGGCCGCCGTGCACGCGAAACAGACCCACGAGGAAGAAATATGAGAGTCTTTACCCCCGACGAGATCGCCGAGCACAACCAGAGCAAATACCAGGGCGTGCTGGTGGCGGCCAAGTACGCCCGGGAACTCAACGTGGTGCTCCGCGGCGAAGCCCAGCTGGACGACCAGAAGAAGCTCTCGACCCGCGCCTTGGAGGCGATCACCTCGGGCCAGGTCGACTACCGGCTGGTCAAGCGCCGCCGCCCCGAGAGCGAATAGCCGGCCGTGTTGTCGGGCGGCCCGGCCGAGGATGCCCGGGCGCCGTGCGCCCCCTGGGCCGGCAGCCGGGTCGTGCTGGGGGTCTGCGGCGGCATCGCGGCGTACAAGTCGGTCCAGCTCGCCCGTGACCTCACCCTGCTGGGGGCCGCGGTCGATGTCGTCCTGACCGGCGCCGCCCGGAACTTCGTCGCGCCGCTCTCCTTCGAGGGGGTGACGGGACGCGGGGCGCTGGTCGACCTCTTCGCCGTCGGGGGGGCCGCGCTCCACATTTCGCTGGGCCGCGAGGCGGACTGCATCTGCGTCGCACCGGCCACGGCCGACTTCATCGCGCGGGCGGCGTCCGGACGCGCCAGCGACCTGCTCACCACGGTGGCGGTCGCCACGGGCGCGCCGGTCGTGTTGGCGCCCGCGATGAACGACGGCATGTTCGCGCACCCGCGCACCCGGGCGAATCTGGCCGCGCTCGAGGGACGGACCGGGTATCACCGGGTGGGCCCCGCGACCGGGCTGCTCGCCGCCGGCGAAGGAAGCGGGCCGGGCCGGATGGCGGAAACGGGTGACATCGTCGATGCGGTGGGGAGGGTGCTGGGGTCGGGGG
>CAZTOF010000269.1:0-8610 GCA_964615515.1 uncultured Gemmatimonadaceae bacterium | reverse complement strand
TCCCCGGGCTTCTCCCACTCGCTCGCATCGTCAGCTTCGCTCGTAACCCCTCTCTAACCCTTGAGAGGCGAGAAAAGAAACCACATCATACACCATCAACCCCAACAACTAACCGTCCGCGAAAGCGGGGCAACCCCAAACACTGACGACCCTGAGTATGCTTGGAGTTGCCGCCTTCCTGTCAACCCCTACCGGAACTACGGCCCAGGTGTATCCGTGCAACGGATCATGCAACGAGGACGTCTGTGATGCCGGATACCACCGGGACCTTGATTTCCCGAAGACATGGGATCTGCCCTTTCGACACCCACACCGTGACTGTTGGCCGGCTCCATGTCTCCCGATGCACGCCGGCGTGTGCGAAGGTGCCGTGTTGGCCATGAGCGATGAGCCGGGGCTGGCGAAAGAAGACCTCGTCCGGCTTGCTGACTACCGCTCGCTTGAGGGCGAGCAGCTGCTCGCAGTCGTGCGCCGGTCGCGGGGTCTGGTGTACTACAACAGTAGGCGGGGAGCGATCCAGCAACTCGATTGCGCCGATCGATCGAAAGTGGTCATGCACCTGCCACTGACGCCCGAACAGCAATCAGGCTTCTTTACGGCCCTGGCGGCGGCGGAGAATCCTGGCGATTTGCCCGGCCACCAGGTTGCGGTGTCCCCGCTCCAATGACGAAGGTCGGACCGGGAGCCCGTGGACAAGATTTTCACGGCATTCCTATGAAACAACACCGCTCGACGCGGCGCGTTTCAGCCCTGCGGGGTGGCCGCTCGCGGCCATGGGAGATTCGCGCGGCGATGCATTCGCGCCTGTCCGCTTCGCTCTGCGTTGCTCCTCGGGCGAATGGCTCTGCTATTCCGCTCTCGTTGCGCCTTGCCAGCCCGGCGTCTCGCCGCTCTCGGTGCTCGCGCGGACTCGTCCACGGGCTGCTGCTGGGCCTTCTCTGCGCCCACACTGTCAGCGCTTCAGCCTGCGACGCCGGACCTAGCCCGACCGAGGATGTCTCCGTCCGTGACAGCGGCGGGGTGCGGATCGTGGAGAACCGACGCGCCCTCTGGGGTCCCGAAGAAGGCTGGCGCCTGGCCGACAGCCCTTCGCTCGTGATCGAGGTCTCCGAAGACGGCGAGGGCCCGTATGACCCGGCAAGCGTGTTCCGCACTTCGGGTGGCGAAATCGTCGTGGCCGACGGCTACATGGTGGGCGAGCACCGCGTTCTCGTCTATGACGCGGAGGGAAGACTCCAGCGTGAGATGGGCCGCGCGGGAGAAGGTCCCTGCGAGTTCAGCCAACTCTGGTGGGCGTTGCCGTACAGAGGGGATTCCATTGCGGCGTATGATCAGGGAGGGCATGCCGTGTCGGTCTTCGCCACGGACGGCAGCTGCGGAAGAACGATCAAGCTGCCCATGGGCACGCCCCGGAGAAACGCGTTCTACTGGGGCGCGGTGGGCCCATATCCGGACGGGTCCATTCTGGCCCATCCGTTCGGAGACCTGGAAATCCCATCCAGTCCCGGCCCGGCCTGGTACCACCATTCGCTCCTTCGGGTAGGACGCGATGGCGCGTCGGATACTCTCGGCCGTTTCCGGGCCACTCAGGTCTACTGGACCGGCGAAGCTACGACCCGGTTGGCGTTCGCCCGTTCGGCGGTGTCGACCCTGGACGGATTCGATCTCATCCATGGGGACCAGACCAGCTTCGAGTTTCGGCGCTTCGATGCCGCCGGCGCATTGAAGCAGATCGTCCGTCTCGCCGTCGGTCCCGTGCCCGTGACCGAAGACGAGCTTACGGGATTCCTTGCGGGCTTCGAGCACCACGTCGACACGGAACCCGCGTACTCGGCGCTGCTGGTGGACGCGTCAGGCAATACCTGGGTGGAGGGATTCCGGCATCCCGACCCGGCCGCCCCACCCAAACAACCCCTGCCCGGGCGGTGGTACATCTTCGCACGGGATGGAAGATGGCTGGGAGGTGTGGACATGCCCGGCCGGCTTCGACCGGTAAGTGCCTACGGTGACATGGTCCTCGGCATCTGGACGGACGACTTCGGCGTTCGCAGCGTTCGGGCCCATGCTCTGATCAAACCCGCCACTGTTCCTGCCCGCCAACCGTCAGCCCGCTTCCAGGGCGAGGGGTGAGCAGGGCACAATACGTGATTTCGGCCATGGCCACGCTTACGATGAGGTGGTGCCGGGTGCAGTGTCCAGTCGGAGGGCAGTCACGAGTCGGGCGGGGGACCGCCGGGTAGGAGAACGCTGAGCGTGAAGCGAATGGTCGCCGTGTTTCGGGGCGCAGTGGAGGAGATCGAATGAAGAATGGTGACGGAGCATCCCTGTCAGGCCTATCGGGGCGCCTTGCCAACGCGGCGCCCCGGCGCTTTCGGTGCTCACGGGGTCTTGGCCGCGGACTGCGGGTGGAAGCCCTCCTGTTCCTGTGCTTCGCCGCCGTGGGAGCGGCGGCCTGCCGGGGAGACGGGGAGGGGGCGGAGGGACTTCACCCCGTCCAGGAGCGCGACAGCGCCGGCATCCGGATCGTCGAGAACGCCAGCCCGCCCGAGGGGTCGCGGCTGGGATGGCGGATCGGGCCGGAGCCTTCCGTCTCGATCGGTCAGCGGGAAGGCGAGGACCCCTACCTGCTCCACCTGGCCCTCGACGCCCACCGGCTCCCCGACGGGAGAATCGTGGTGGCGCACCGGAGCTCGGACGAGCTGAGAGTGTTCGACTCGTCGGGAACCCATGTTGCGTCATGGGGACGGGAAGGCGAAGGACCCGGAGAGTTCCTGCGGGGTCACCTGGCGGCGGTCGAACCCTGGCAAGGCGACTCGAATCAGGGAGATCGGCGAAGACTACATCCTGGGCAGGAAGGTGGACGAGCTGGGCGTGGAGTCGATCCAGCTGTGGCGGCTCGAGAGGTCGGGGGGGTAGGGGGACAGCTGCCGCGCCCGACCCCGCATGGAGGCGAGCGGGCTCCATCGGCCCGTGGACGATATCCCGAAACTGGACATATATTCCGACCAGTCATATAATATGTCCAATCTTCCACGAAAGGGGTGAAGCATGGAGCCGAAGACCATCGGGGCAGCCCGGTTCAAGGAGCGCTGCCTGGCCCTGCTGGACCGGCTGTCACCCGAGGGCCTGGTGATCACCAAGCACGGCAAGCCGGTCGCCAGGGTGCTTCCCTACCAGCAGGACCACGCGAGCCTGATCGGTAGCCTGCGCGACAGGATAAGGGTGCGGGGCGACATCATGACCACGGGGGTTCGCTGGGACGCGGATGATCAACCTTGACACGCACGTCCTGGTCCACGCGCTGGAAGGGAAGCTGAAGACGACCGAGCTGGAACTCCTGGACCGCAATCGCTGGTCGGTGTCGGCGATCGTCCTGTGGGAGATCGCGAAGCTGGTTCAGCTGGGCCGGCTGGAGATGGATCTCGACGACCGCGAGGTCGTCCGTGCGCTGAGCAGGATCCACGTTTGGCCACTGGACCTGGCGGTTGCGCGCGCGTCGACCCGTCTCGACTTCCGCGGCGACCCCGCCGACGAGATCATCGCCGCGACCAGCGTCGTGCACGGCGTTCCCCTCGTCACGCGGGATCGCGCCATGCGGAGTTCTGCGGTGGTGCCGTTGGCGGTCTGACGACGGCGACCCGGCGATATCCGGTAAGGGCCGGGACCAGTCGGCGTATGGTGTCCGAACGCGCGAGCCGGCCTGCGTGAAGCCGGCGGAGGACAAGGAGAAGACCGATGCGCTGGTGTGTGATTGTCGTGGCAGCTCTCGCCCTTCAGGGATGCGGCCTGATTGCCGTGTCCTGCACCGATGAACTGCGGTACGCCGTCCAGCTTACGGTGCGGGACCAGTCGACGGGCGGCAGGCTGAGTTCGGCCCCGGTCGGCACCCTGACCGACGGCGCCTACCGCGAGACCATGGAAGTGTATGACCTGGACCTCGGGCATGAGGTGGCAGGGGGAGGGTACCGCGCGGGTGGGCCCTACGACATCGAGGTTCGCGCCGAGGGGTACCGGACCTGGACTCTGGACAATGTGGCGGTGGATATGAACCGGCGATGCGACAAGCCTGCCGATACCTTCCGGCGCGCCGTCGACATGCATCCCCTGGAACCCTGAGGACGGCGGGCCACGACGGCGCCCCTCCGCCAGAGTCAGGCCCCGCCCACAGCGTGACGCCTGCTCATGTCCGGCCGGATCCCCGACTACACGCGGCGGATCGTTCGTACAGGACCTTGCCTTAGCGCAGTGCCCGGGCGAGAACGTAGTTGAGAGAGTCACGCCAGTAGTCGAAGTCCGCCCGGGAGTACACGAGGATGTCGACCGGGACCTTGAAGGACCTCAGCGCTCTCCGAAGTCTGATCGGCTCCTTGTGGCGGCTTCGCCCCTGACCGAACGGCTCGGCCTCCACGACCCGGTGACCCCATGAACCCTCACCCCCGCAGCAACCCCAGGAGCTCCTCCGTGCTCAGCCGCGCCGGCGCGTCCGCCCCCTCGAGCAGGCGGTCCGCCAGCTCGCGCTTCCTGTGATGCAGCTGGACGATCTGCTCCTCGATCGTCCCCTTCGTCACGAGTCTGTAGGTGGTCACGGGGCGGGTCTGGCCGATCCGGTGGGCCCGGTCCGAGGCCTGGTCCTCCGCCGCCGGATTCCACCAGGGGTCCATGTGGATCACGTAGTCGGCCGCCGTGAGGTTCAGGCCCACGCCGCCCGCCTTGAGCGAAATCAGAAACGCGTCGCCGTCGCCCCCCTGGAACGCCGCGATCCGCTCGGTGCGGGCCTTCGGGGGCGTGGAGCCGTCGAGGTACTGGTAGGGTATGCCCCGTTCGACCAGGTGCTCCTCGATCAGCTTGAGGTGGCGCACGAACTGGGAGAAGACGAGGACCTTGTGGCGGCTCTGGCGCAGCTCGTCCAGAGTCGTGGCGAAGGTCTCCAGCTTTGAACTCGGCGGACTCTCCCCGGGATGAACCAGCCGCGGGTTGCAGCACGCGAGCCGGAGCCTCGTAAGGTGGGCCAGCACCTGGAGCCGGTGCTCGCCGGACTCCGCCTCGGGCCCCTTCCGGGCCAGGGCCTCCAGGTCCTCCATGGCCCGTTGCCTCAGCCCCTCGTAGAGCGCCGCCTCTTCGGGCGACATCTCCACGTGCAGCGTGACCTCGGTGCGGGGAGGAAGGTCGTCGAGCACGTCGGCCTTGATCCGGCGCAGCACGAACGGTGCGATCAGGCGGCGAAGCCGGGCCCGCGCGGCCGGGTCGCGGTCGCGCTCGATGGGCAGGGCGAAGTTCTCGCGGAAGCGCTTCAGCGATCCCAGCATCCCCGGATTGAGGAAGCCGAAGAGGGAAAACAGGTCCACCACGTTGTTCTGGATCGGCGTGCCCGTGGTGACGACGCGGAAGCGGGCACCGAGCTTGCGGGCGGCCCTGGCGCGCTTGGTGGCCGGGTTCCTGATCGCCTGGGCCTCGTCGAGGACGGCGGTGCTCCAGTCGACCGCGGCCAGGGCTTCGATGTCGTTGTGCAGGAGCCCGTAAGTCGTGACCACGAGATCGAACGGCCCCAGACCCTCCAGCCGCCGCGCACGAGAGGCGGCGGGCCCCGTGTACGCGCGGACATTCAGCGTCGGCGCGAAGCGGCGGGCCTCGTCGAGCCAGTTGGCGACGACCGAGGTGGGAGCCACGACCAGCGCTGGTCCGTCCATGGCGCGCTCCAGGAGCACGGCTAGGGTCTGCACGGTCTTACCCAGGCCCATGTCGTCGGCCAGGCAGGCCCCGGCGCCCCAGCGGCTCAGGCGGGCGAGCCAGCCGAATCCCTCTTCCTGGTACGGACGCAGCTCGGCCTGCAGCGTGCCCGGAATCCGCGGCTCGAACGACCCGGCCTCGCGGAACCTGCGCCGCTGGGTCCGCCATCCGTCGTCGGTTGTGAGCTGGGTGTTGTCGAAGAAGTCGCGGAGCGTCAGGGCGGCCAGCCCGTGGAGACGGATGCGCTTCCCGCCGCTGGGCGCGGAGACGCTGCGCAGGTCCGCCAGCTGGCGCTGGAACGCGGCCGTCAGCGACACGAAGGCGCCGTCGCCCAGGGGGACGAACCGTGACGCGGGACTACGGTCGATCAGCTCGAAGAGATTGCGCAGGTCAAGGGCGCGGTCTTCGTCGATGGCGAGCGCCCCGGAAGCGCTGAACCAGTCCGCGGCGGACTTCACCGACAACCTGAGCGACCGGGCGTCGGCGCGGGCCACCACCCGGAACGGCTGCCCCTTCGGCCACAGGCAGCGGGCCTTTGCGGCGTCGAGCTGGTCCACCAGCTCCAGGCAGTCGGCGGGGTCGGGAAGCGTCAGCGTCCAGTCGGGTCCCGCGCCGGACAGCATGGGGCAGGCCGACATCAGCTCCCGCGCGGCCCGGGCCTCCGCGTCCAGGTCGCGACTTGCCTGCACCGCCTGGCCGTTCACCGTCGCGAACGAGGTGGTCCCGCCGATGCCCGGCTGGAAGTATGCGCCCGAGCCGGGGGCGGGTTCCACCAGGAGGGCCACGGCCAGCCCGGGGCCGCTCGGTTCCAGACGCACCCACGGCCCGGGGTCCCCTTCGGCCTGGCGCGCCACCTGGGCCCCGTCGCCGATGACGCCCTGCACCCGGATCTCCCCGGCCAGGGCGGAGACCGCCTCCAGGAGGCGTTTGCGGGCATCGGCCGGCAGCTCGAGTCCCCCGGCCGGGATGACGGCGCACAGTTTCTTGTGGCCCGGGGTGAACCGGGTGATCTCGCAGAGCACGTCGCTCGCCGTCAGGATGTTGTAGTTCTCGGTCGTCGCCTCCTCGACGTGGGGTTCGACGTGCGCCCGGAGGATTCCCTCTTCCTCCTGCAACACCAGTTCGGGATCGCGGGCAGCCATCTCGACCGGGTCGCCGAACTCGTTGAAGACGTAGGGGTGGCCCACCAGCCGGCAGATGCCCGCCACCGGGAGGTAGTAGGGCGGCAGGTTGCTCCAGCGGTAGGTATTGTGAACGATTTCACGAGCCGCCGCGCGGTCCTGGTCGACGAGGAAGGTCATCGTTCCCGCCTGCGACTTGAGCCTCTTGAGCGATACCGGCCGGCCCTTGCTCCACCTGCCGCTCTTGAGCACGTGCTGCTCCCTGGGCGAGGCCGCGAGGCCGCCGTTCTCGTCGACCGTGAGCGTCCACGCCAGGCGGCGCCGCGGACCGGCCGCGGCCTTCTTGCGCCGGGGCTTCTTCGTCCGGGCCTCGTAGGCGACCTGTTCGATTCCGCGAAGCGCGTATTCCCAGTCGGGCACCGGCGTGACCAGCGACGCGAGCGTGACCGTGCCCAGTTGCTCGCGAACGCCAGCGGTGAGCTCGGCCGGTATGGTGTCCCCGTCCTTGAAGCCGATCAGCTCCGCGAGTTCGCGCTCCGAACGACCGTTTGCCCGCCACCACCGCCGGTAGACCTCCAGACACTCCATCGCGAGCCACCGGTAGCCGCTGGAGGTGGCGCCGGCACCGTAGTGCAGGAGGGCGCGGAGACGCCCGCCGGGGTCGTCCTCCGGAAAGTCGTTTGCCCAGCAGACGCCCAGTCCCTCGAAGAGCCGGTCGAGAGTGGGATGGGCCTGGTCACGACTCCAGTACGGGGTGCCTCCGTTACGGATGTGAACCGCCGTCGAGACGCCGGCGAGAAGAAGCGGATCCCTGCCGAATTTCCCGCCGACCTTGAGCAGATGGTCCAGTTTCGCCGCGTTCGCCGGGGTGTCGTCCCGCACCAGGGACAGCAGGGACAGGGTGAAGGCGCTGCAGCGGGGAAAGAGGTTGCGCTTGCGGGTGCCGGCCTTCTCGGCCGCCAGGGCTTCGTCGATGTACCTGGCGGCGGCGTCGTCGTCGCCCCGCAACATGGCCAGCAATGCACGGGTGGAAGCCAGTCCGACAAGGGCGGGCTTGCTCTCGCGCAGGTCTTCGGGAAGCTCCTCGAAGACGGCGAGCGCATCGTCGTGGGCTCCCCTGAGCACGTGGATGAATGCGATTCCGGCCGCATACCGCGCTCGGGCATCGCCACACTCGGGGTAGACCTCGAGGAGCGGTTCGGGCGGTTCCGCCCTTCCGACAACCTCGTTCAGGCAGGCGGCGAACGCGTCGTCGGCGTACTGCTCCGGGAGCTTGGCGAGCAGGTGGGCGACGCCGGGCCGGGCGAGCCAGCGCCATTCCTCTTCCTCGATGTCGCCCAGTTCCCGGTCGATGCGGTCGAAGCGGCCGGCCACCGTGTGGCAGCGCAGCTTCATCGCGCTCTCCGAGTACTCCATCCTGTTCCAGTACGGAGGGAACTCTTCGCGGTGGACGCGCTCGATGCTCTCGAGCTTGCGGTCCCGGAAGGCCTGCAACGTGAGCCACGGAGCCCACATTTCGGACGCGATCAGCCGTTGGCGGTCCGTGGTTTCGTAGACGATTCCCGCATCGGCGAGGGTCTTCGTGGAGGAGAGGTACCGCCGGTGGTCGATGCGGCGTCGGTCGCGGTCCCTGAAGCCGGCCTGAGCGAGCATGTTGGCCAGCTGTGTGGGTGTGAGGGCGTGGGGGTGGATGACGCCGCAGGCCATGGCGGCGATGCGCGCGGGCGGCTTGAGGCGGCGGTAGGGGGCGAAGAAGTCGGAC
>CAZTOF010000268.1:0-1522 GCA_964615515.1 uncultured Gemmatimonadaceae bacterium | reverse complement strand
ATCGAGATCTACTGCTTCTCGAACGACACGGCGTGGGCGAACTACGAGGGGTTCCAGGCGGACATCTTCGACCACCTGATCGCGATTCTGCCCGAGTTCGGACTCAGGGCGTTCCAGTCCCCGGGGGGAAGCGACTTCAGCAGGGCGCTGTCGGGGCGGTCCCCGCGGGAGGCCTCGGTGGACACCGACGGCTGACTGCAGGACTATGGCTTTCCCTATCGAGGATACCCGGACAGAACGATCGACCAGACGACGTACTTGGGCTCACCCCATTCGCCGTGTTCCGCGTACGAGGCGACCTCATTTCGTCCAACCAGGGTGGTTATGTGCTCATCGACCCGGGTACGCGCCACCACCGTTCCTGCATGGGTATCCAGAACCTCGATTACGGTGTCGAAGAGTCGCTCCTTCTGCGCGGCGGACGTCACCTCGTGGTCCTGCACGATTCGAGCCGGGCGCATCGGTCTCCACTCGTGATCGGCCACTCTCAATACGACCATCAAGAGACCATCGCCCCAGCTCCGTATGCCGACAATCGCCGGAAACGGCCTGACTTCGCGGGGGCTTCCGGGTGACTCTTCCCAGGGATGAAACCAGGGCGCGGCGCGCTCGATTCGCGCGATGCGTCTCCCATCCGGACTCCATTTGTCGATCCGATAGCGGGTTACCCGCGCCGCCCAAATGTCTCCGTCCGCCGCTACCGCCACACGGCGTCGAAGTGCCGTCTGGCTTCGCGAGCTTCGATCCACCCTAACCCCTTCGTCGCCGAAAGACCGCGCGACCCTCCGACTCACCTCGTCATACACGTGGAGCGGGTGACCAATTCGTTCGGGCTCGAAGGAGAGGCCGTTGTATTACGTGCCGACCATCGGGCAGGATGTCCCAGGAGTCGACGATGAACGGCAGCCGCCATGTCGCAACCTCGTTGCCACGGATGGTCGTCAGGCGCAAACCACGAATATCCAGAATACCGAGGGTATCCGCGCTCTTCCGCATGAGCACGGGCCAGATGTACTCTCCCGGCCCCTCGCCGGTCTGCCCGAGAGCGTCCTGAAAGACCCCGGCGGAAGAGAATCGCAGCAGGCGTCCTGCCTGCGCGAGCGAGGAAACGTAGTAGTCGCCATCGTCGGCGCGGACGATGCGGGCCTGTTCCCCGACGATGCCCGGTCCGTCGATATCGCCGAGTTCGACGACGGCTGAAACGTCGAGGGAGCAGGTGGTGCAGGCCACGGAATCAGGCACCACCTGCAGGGAGTCCTGGGCGCCCAAGGGTGCGGCGACAGCGCCATGCAGCAAACACACGACTGCAACGCGTACCGCGGCCCCCGGCGAGTGGGGTCTTTGGGCTGACGGTCTGTCTCCGCCAAGAGGCAGCATCATATCATCCCGCATTATTCATGAAACTCCGGGTCGGAGGGTAGGATGGGGGGCTGAGCGGCGTTTTGCAACCCGCCGGGCAGGTGCGAGACCGGAAATGGCCGGTCCGGGGGGCGGAAGAGCGGCATTTCGAGTCCGAAAGGGG
>CAZTOF010000267.1:0-2384 GCA_964615515.1 uncultured Gemmatimonadaceae bacterium | reverse complement strand
CACCGGATCCGCCCCCCCTCCCTCCCGGGAGCAACGCGGAGCGAAGCGCTCCGCGTTGCTCCCGGGAGGGAGGGGGGGCGGATCCGGTGGTTGCGCCGGAAGTTGCAGTCGATCCCGGCGGAATCGAGGTTGTGGGGTCATGTCAGCCGCTACTGAACCACCAGCCCCCCGCGGGCAATCGCTCCGCACCGGAAACGGACGGCCGCGCCCGCGGGTCCTGGGTGCCCATGTGTCGGTGGCGGGCGGTGTCGACCTCGCCCCCGGGAGGGCCGCCGAGATCGGCGCGGCGGTCTTCCAGATCTTCACCAAGCAGCCCAACCGCTGGGCCGACCCCATCGTCGCGGATGATCGCGCCGACGCCTTCCGCACGGAAGCGGCGCGGATCGGCGCGGCCTGCGCGGTGTCCCACGACTCCTACCTGATCAACCTGGCCAGCCCTGTGCCCGACCTCTGGCGCCGCTCGGCCGACAGCTTCCGCCGGGAGCTGGAACGCGCCGCCGTGCTCGGTCTGGACGCGGTCGTCACCCACCCCGGCAACGCCACCGACGGTGACCGGGCGAGCGGGATCGCGCGCAACGCCGCGGGGGTCGCCGAGGCGCTGGAGGCGGTTCCGCCCGGTCCCCGGGTCCTGCTGGAGCTGACTTCGGGATCCGGCACGTCCGTCGGAGGCACATTCGAGGAGTTGGCGGGCATCATCGAGCGGGTTCCCGCACCGCACCGCGCCCGCGTCGGCATCTGCCTCGACACCTGTCACGCGTGGGTGGCGGGTATGGATCTGCGGGACGACTTCGACGGGGTGTGGATGCGCGCGGACGACACCTTCGGGCTCCACCGCATCGAGGTCTTCCACCTCAACGACGCGAAGACGCCCTTCGGCTCGCACCTCGACCGTCACGAGCACATCGGCGAGGGGACGATGGGGATCGAGCCCTTCCGCCGCCTGATGAACGACGAACGGTTTCGCAAAGTGCCGAAGATACTGGAGACGCCGAAGGGCGACGACGGAGTGAGCGCGGACCGTGCGAACCTGGCCGTCCTGAGGGGGCTTCGGACGGATTCGGCCACGGACCGGCGGCCCGTGGACAATAAGCCCCCGGGCGCGGATTCGCCCACGGAATGCTAGCTTCCCAACATGTCGACCATCCCCCTGCGGCCGCTCGGATTCGGCGAAGTCGTCGATGGCGCCGTCCAGCTCTACCGCCGCGACTTCGGCCTCTACTACCTGGTCGCCCTGCTCGGGGCATTTCCGGGCTACGTCGTCACGCTCGCTTCCGGCGTGGACTTCTCCGGGCCGGCCTTCGACGAGACCACGGAGCCCGCCGCGCTGATCGGCGAGATGGGGACCCTGTTCGGCGTGCTCGCGATCGACGTCGTGATCTCCTGGGTGGGGATGCTGGCGGTGGCCGTGGCCATGGCCGCCCGGATCGACGAGCGGGAGATTTCGGTGGGAGGGGCATACAGGGGCGCGCTGCGCCACCTTCCCGCCGCCGGTGTGGCGACGCTCCTCGCGCTGCTGCTCTTCGTGGCGGTCGCATTCTTCCTGGCAATCCTGGCGATGATTCCGATGGCGCTCGCCGCGGGAAGCCGGAGTTTCCTGCTTACCGTGATCGGAATAGTGATGTTTCTCGCGGTGGGCGCGGGCATGGTGAGCTTCTGGCTCGCGGCGACCTTCGCCATCTTCCCCGCGGTCATCATCGAGGGCCGGGGAGCGACCGGCGCCCTGCGACGTTCGCTGCAACTCTGCCGGGGAGGTTGGCTGCGCGTGATCGGAATCATGGTCGTCGCGCTGATCATCACTCTTGCGCCCTCCTACGCGGTCGTCGCGCTCTTCGGCATGGAGGAGCTGTTCACTTCACCGGAGGCGCTGGAGACCATCGACCCGGGACGGCAGTGGCTGATGCACACCGCCGACCTGCTCGTGGGGCCGCTGACCGCCCCCTTCATGGTGGGAGCGATCATGATCCTCTTCCACGATCGCAGGGTGCGCAGCGAGGCGTATGACCTGGAAGCGCGGGCGAGCGCCATGGAGGCCGGCTGATGCAGGAGGCGGGCGAGGGGGGGATGCCGCAGCCGGACGAGGTCTCCGGGGTGCTGCGCGAAATCCTGTCCGGGCCGGACTTCGCCACCTTCGAGGAGGGAGCCGGGTGGCAGTTCCTGCGTTGGCTGGGCGACCTGCTGGCAGACGCGTGGATGTGGGTGCGCCAGTTGCTCGGCGAGCAGACGGGCGCCGCCGAGATCGCGACGATCCTGGTCGTGGTCGCCGCCGGGCTGATCCTGGTCCGCCTGGCCGCGCGCCACGCGCCGACATGGCTGCGGCGGGAGGGGGAGGAGGAGGGGGGGATGTCGCCCGATACCCCCGTGAGCGCGGGAGAGTGGCTGAAGCT
>CAZTOF010000266.1:0-1575 GCA_964615515.1 uncultured Gemmatimonadaceae bacterium | reverse complement strand
GTCCAGCCTGCGCCGCCGGGAGTGTCCATGCCGTCGCGTGGCGCTTGGCTGCTCGACTCGCCGGCCACGTCCAGCGTCACGCCCTGGCGCACCTTGCTCTGCGCCGTGCCGTCGTTCAGCAGGCGGCCGTCCGAATGGGTGTGCAGGTCGATGAACCCGGGCGCGACGACGAGTCCGGCGGCGTCGATGACCCGGGCTGCGTCAGCATCGCCAAGGTGTCCCACCGCCACGATGCGGTCGTCGCGGATGGCCACGTCTCCCGAGAACCACGGGTTGCCGGTGCCGTCCACGATGCGTCCGCCGGTGATCAGGATGTCGTAGGGGCCCGGGTCGGCCTGGGCCGATACCCCCGGTGGTGCGGTCAGCGGGAGGAAGGGGATCAGGACGAGGAGCGCGCGCGCGATGTTCATGGGTCGTGCCTCTGTCGTTGGGCGAGGTGTCGGGGCCGTGTGTCTCGCCACGAAGCGGGGCAGCGATGGCGTCCGAGCCGACCGCCGGCACCACCTTGGCACCTGGCACAATACCGGATACCGATCGGGGTCGCGACCTGCGCGCACGCGAAGGTGGTGCGGAACGCCGCATCATCGTCCCGGACGCGGCAACAATCGATCCCTTACCGCGCCCAATTCCGCTCCGGAACACCTCTTGCACCAGTGCAGGCAGGGAGTGGGTCGGTGGAGGTCCCTCCGGTGGTCCCCGGGGGCTCCCCCGGTGCTCCACGCGAAACACAACCCGGCATGGAGGACCGGGCGCGTCGCACCTCGCCTCCCCTGTCACACCAAGCGGTAAGCGATTGCACCAAAAGCATTTGCAACCGAGGAGGACTAAATCATGAAGATTCGCCAAAACACCCTCAACACCCTCTTCACCCTGTCGTCGATCGGCGCCGCGTCGTGCGACAGCGCACCGCTCATCCCCATACTTCCCGAGGACGGCACCGTCCCGGTGCTCACCTCCCGGGAGGCTTCAGACCCGCCGGTGGGGGCCGACGGCGAGACCCCCCACCGCTTCCGGTTCGACGTCGCTCTGGTCGACCAGGGCGCACGCGAGCTGCGCTCCCGGATCCTCGCCCAGGCAGACCGCTGGGCCAGAATCGTGGATGGCAGCGACCTGGAGAATATCGAGTGGGAACCTGGGCCGGTCAGTTGTGGACGGCTTCGGTACGATTATCAACAGGATGTGCTGGACGACATCTTCGTAATGGTCTCTGTACAGGACTTCAGAAGCGGCGCAGGTGTGAGGTCGGTGACCTGCGGATACCGCGAGTCCTCCAGGCTGCCCATGACCGGGACCATTCTGCTTGACGTGGAAGGGGTGCCCCAGGAACAGGTGGACGACCTGATCCTCCACGCGTTCGGGCACATGCTGGGATTCGGCACCTCGTGGAAAAAACTGGATCTGCTGCGTGACTGGTCGTCGGGAAACCCGGGCGCCGATACGCACTTCACGGGTGACAGGGCAATCGCAGCCTTTGTAGCCGCGGGTGGTGCCTACTACCCGGGCCCCAGGGTCCCAGTCGAGAACGCCCCGACCTATGGCACGGTGGACAAACACTTGCGGGAATCGGTGTTCGGT
>CAZTOF010000265.1:0-4563 GCA_964615515.1 uncultured Gemmatimonadaceae bacterium | reverse complement strand
GAGGGGGCTGGCGGGGTAGAGTCGGACCAACCGGGCGTCGTGCGGGATCGCCGCTGCTACAGCAGCCGCTGCAACCCCACGACCAGCCCCACGATCAGTGTCGCCTGTGCGAGGAGCAGACCGTACATCTGCGCCTTCAGGCTCTTGATGTCGTCGTGGCCGCCACTTCGGACCTTCACGAGTTCGGTCTTGAGCTCGGCGATTTCGGCTTTCATTACACCCATGTCCTTGCGCAACGCCGCGATCTCGCCCTTCAGTTCATCGCGCAACGCCCGGTTGTCCTCCCGGTTGGCGTTGCGCAAATCGCGCAGATCTTCCCTGGTGGCGGCGCCACCGGCCACAGAACCACCGAAGGCGGCGACCAGTGCCTCCGCCTGTGCCGACTCGAAGCCGGCCTTCTCCAGCGCCCGCGCTGCCTTCAACGTGTCCACCCCCATCCCGTACATGGATTCAATCATGGTCCAGTTCCCCGTGTGCGTCAAACTTCGAGGTTCCAAGCTCACGGGTCGGACGGGTCACTGGAATGGTGATTTGGGACTTTCTACTGGCCGGCGCGACCAGGACAGGTCGACGCCCTAAATTCAGGACTTCCGCGCCGTTCCGAAATCTGCTAGCAGAAAGTGCCAGCATCGAATCGCCTACCTGCCCTGCACCAACCGGTAGCGAACGATGTACTCGACATCCAGCTCGTCGCGCTCGATGCCCCAAAGCGTACCGTCGGTGACGAGCTTCACCTCCAGCCCCTCGGGCGTCAGAGCGCGGCCCAACGGCGAGCCCTCGGAATCAAGCACCCACCACTCGCTCATCAGCTCCCCGGTCTCCACCACGACCGGGTCGTACCGCTGCAGCCAGATGGTGCCGTCGTCGCCCGCGATCAGGTTGCTGACCGCGGGGAGGTGAGAGGGCCGGTACAACGCCTCACGGATCTGCGCCTCGTCGCCACCGGCTCCGACCCAGTCACCGACCACCGAGTCGTAGCGCTGGGCGGTGAGCGGAACTGGATCGTAGGGCACCCCCGCGGACGTACGGCATTTCCGTCCGCGCGCCGCTCGCGATCGCACGCTGCCCCGCGATAGCCACCCCCATGAAGGTTCCATCGCGCAATGGCGCGACGGGCCGCGCCGCCGGTACCTAGGACCGCCTACGCCATCCACTCCTCCAGCCGCCCCTTCCGCCCCACCCAATCCGGCCTAACCCGGTCCAGCAAACTGTAGAACGCCGCCCCATGATGCGGCTCCGCCATGTGGCAGAGCTCATGCGCGATCACGTAGTCGATCGTGTCCACCGGGGCTTCGATGAGCCGGCGGTTGAGCAGCAGCCGCCCCGACGGTGACAGCGATCCCCACCGTTTCTCCATCCGGCGCACGATCAACCCCTTCGGACGAAACGCCTCCGGATCTGGGAACCGGACCAAACTTGCCTCCAGCCGCTCCACGAACTTCGCCCGCGCCTGCCTACGGTACCAGCCTTCCACCAGACGCCGAGTAACGTCCGGCTTCTCCGGCTCCCGACTGCGAACGGTGATGAACCCACGAGTCATCTCGACCCCAGGACGCCCGTTCCGCACCACCTTCAGCCGATACTGCCGACCCAGGTACAGGTGAGTCTCCCCCGCCACATACCGCCGCTGCGGCGTCCGCGGCATGAACTGGCCAAAGAACCGCTGCTGCCGCCGAACCCACGCCCCCCGCTTCCGCACCTTCTCCGCGATCGCCTCGACCGGCGCGTCCATCGGCGCCGCGACGACCACCGACGCATCCGGCTCGACCGCGATCTCCAAGGTCTTCCGCCGCCGCCGGACCACACTGAAATCGATCCGATGCCCGCCGTACACGACCGTGTGGTGCTCTGTAGTACTACCTACAGCGTCCATTCTATGGGAACCTCGCCTGAGCCAGTCTCATGATCTGCGCCAGCAGGTCGTCCATCTGCGCCTCGGTCAGCTCGATGCCCTTCTCGTCCCGGAGCACGTCGTAGAAATAGTCGTCGATGGCGTTGCGCATGTCGTTCTGGGCCGTCTCGTTGGACCACCTGACAGATCGGGGCGCGGGTGGAAGGGCACGTCGCACTCAACCGAAAGCTCGGCTTGGAACGCGTACGCCTCGTCCGCGTTCTTGCGGTCTTCGGTGGGTGGGCGCTCGTTCACAAGGAAGGCGGATACCGCCCTCGTGCCGGGCTCGATCCGTCCGCCCAGGCGGTCGGTGGGAATCGGTCGTTCGGTGATGTGCAGGACAAGGCCGCCGGAGCCGGGAATCGGGTGTCGTGCGGGAGACGAGGCACCGTCCAGCGGTACTTCGATCGTCTCCGTCCTTGGCGTGCGCGACCAAGCCTCAAGCGACTTGCCCGGAGCATCCCGGTGCTCGCCCCTCGTGTAGTCGCCTCACATGGCGGTGACACGGATCGTCTCCGCGTCAGGCCGAACCAGAAAGCTCAGGCCCATCGACGACGGAAAGAAGCGGCCGCTTGGCCCGCTTGCCGTGCTCCGTGGACTCCTCGGCCAGGCCCGCTCGCTCAGGAACCTCGCCGTCGAAGTCGTCGGCGGCGGCGGCCCGCTCGGCGGCGGGGGCCGGTGGGCACAAGGAAACCGGTGAGATACCACACCGACGGGCGCTCCCAACCGGGCAGGGATTCCTCCGCGTGTTCGCCCTCGGGGCCGGGACCGATGAGGTCGAGGTGGAGGGCGTGGGCGAGGGCGGAGCGAACCTCCAGCGATGTCGCACGGGATTGTTCGGGGATTGACTCATCTGATCGGCGTGATCCGCGTGAGGGTCATTGGTCGTTCGTGGGGTCGCGGACTTCCTGTCGGTTGGCGCGGGGAATAATCGCACTTCGCCGGGAGGTAGGTCCAGCCTGCGGAGTGGTGGGGTTGGCGGCCCCGCGCGCGGCGATCCTGGCTACAGGAAGTAATGTTTACATTACATATTGTAATATGCAGTGTACATTTCGTGATTCCGTTCGGGGTATCTGGGTCCCCGTGATCACCCGTCGTGCTGTAGCGTCAATCGCTGCATCGGGGTCAGCGAGGCTGTTGACAACAACTGTGTTGACGGTTGGGAGGTTGCGGACATGGAGGGGTCGACTGGGGCGTGCGGGGGAATGGAGAGAGTGGCTCGGGAACAATCAGCATGGTAGCTTTCGGTCGCGCGGCCGGGGATCGCGGCTGGCTGCCGACCCCTCCGGGGAAGCGGGGAGGCCGCGACACGGACTTTGGATGGGACTGAAGAGAGCAACAGCACATGACGATTGAGAAGAAGTCGGCGGCAGTCTACTACGAAGAGCGGCCAGGAAAGCCCACGATCGTAGCTCACGGCGGTCACGGCGGCCCCACCGCCAACGGGACGAGCGTCGCGGTCCATCTCTACGCGGAATCGCCCCCCATTCCCAGCATCGAGGAATTTGAGATGAACCCCGAGACGGGCGTCGGACAGAGCAAGCAGGTCATTCAGCGCGGAGAGAGGCGAGACGCGAGGTGCAGGCCACGCTCATTCTGACTCCGGAGGCGGCGGTGTCCATCGGCGCGTGGCTGGAGGCACACGGAAAGGCGTGCTTGGAGAGAAGAGGGACCAACGAATGAACGGTCTCGCACTTGGCAACACCTCCGCTTCGAGCAATCCGCACTTCGTCGAGAAGGGTGCTGCCGGGGACGACCTCCACGCGGCCGATCTCACGGCCATCCCACAGACGGTCCCCCGAACCGGTCGCCCAATCCAATCCGTCAGCCACACGGGATCGGGACGGAGCCGGGACACGGTGGAAGAAATGGCGCACGGGAGCGGCACCGGAGTGTCCGTCCTCGGGGAACGCTTCGTGGTGGACCGGGATCCGGAGCTTGGTGTGGTCCTGCAGCACCCGCAGTGGAGTTTGCTGGGTCATGGAAGGACGATCGCCGAGGCGGAGCGGATGCTTTTGGAGCGGGCCCGGGAACTTGGAGCAATACTGGACAGCGATTTTCCGTTTGAACTGGATTCCGACGGCCTCAACATGCGCGACTTCTTGATCCGGCTCCGCTACCTGCGAACGATCCCACGCCGGTAGTGACGAGAGCGCTGAAGGTGCGTGACATCGCGAGGGCGCTTCAACGCAAGGGCTTCGTGGAGAGGTCAGGCCGTGCTCACCGGGTGTTCTGGCTCGTTGACCGAAACAGGACGGGCAGGCTGCAGACCATGGTGTCCAGATCCTCAAGGGGCGAAGTCGGCCCCTCGCTCATCGCGGACATGGCACGCCAGTGCCGACTGAGTCGGGCCGAGTTTCTGGCCCTCGTGGACTGGACGCTGACCGGGGGAGTCAGGTGGCAACTCGCTGCCGAGCGGAGACGGCGCGTGTCCTGACGTGGGATTGCCGCGTCGGCGCGGTTCCGCCCGTCTAGCCCGGTGATCACCCTGGCCAGCCGCCAAGCCCCGCCGACTCTGCCAGGCCCACGCCGACGCACCCCGTCAGCGGTTTCGCTCGGGTCCGAAGCGGCTGTTGGCTGGGTTGCATCGGGCCACCAAGAGGATGCTCCAGCCGGTAGCCGCCCAGCTTGATGCCGACGGACGCCAGCTGCTCCTCGACTTGACGAGCCCG
>CAZTOF010000264.1:0-1859 GCA_964615515.1 uncultured Gemmatimonadaceae bacterium | reverse complement strand
GAATGGCGGGTTTGCCCACCCCGAACATTCTCTACGTCGCGAGCAGACGAAACGAAGCGGTTCGCCGACTTTCCCCATGTGGTGAGCCCGGGGCTCGTTCCTTGAGCGGAGCGGTATGTCAAGTGTAGATTACAATATGTCAACCACAAGTGACAGTGATCGACTCACAAAGCGGTGGCGCCGCCTCAGCCGATCGAGATCGCCACCCAGCAGCCGCGTTCAGCAACGAGTGGGTGAAATCGTGTCTCGCGCCCGGATCGTCTCTCTGACCCTGGTCCTCTTGGCCACCGGCGGCGACCGGTTACCCGACCCAGCCGGCGTCCTACAAGGTGATTGGCTCTCCGAGTCCGCCTACAAGTTCGGCGACGTCATGGCGGGCGGCGCGCTGTTCGGCCACATATATGTGCGCGTCACCGCCGACAACCAGCGCGTCTTCGTCCTGGAGCCCTTCCAGTCCCGGGTGTCGATCTGGACACCAGACGGAAAGCGCCTTGTGGATGTAGGCGGTTCCGGCGAGGGTCCGGGGGATTTCAGCCATCCCCACCGTGTCGACCTGGACGAGTCCGGATTCTACATCCGGGACCAGCAGAGAATCTCGTACTTTTCCTACGACGGATCCCTGCTGAGAACCGTGCCCAACTTGCCCGCCTCGGTAAGCTACCAGGGGTTTCCCATCCGGACATACGTGTTTCTCGAGGACGGGAGCTTCCTGGGCGTCCCGGGCATTCCGGCCCGCGTTCGATTTGGGCACTGGGGCGATGATCCCATCCACACCAAGCCGGTGCTGCGGGTGCGCAGGTCGGATCACGGTTGGCTCCAGGAAGAGCTGTTGAGGTACGATTTCCGCACCGCCGCGATGGCGATTCCCTATCGCGACGGATATTACCATGCAGGGCAACCCTACGCCGATTCGGATTGGTACCGGCTGGACCGGGAGGCGGGCAGCGTGGTCCTGGCCCGAAGTGCGGGGGATGACCTCCAGGGGGGCGAGGCGGATCTGATTGAAGTGAATGCAACCGGCGACACGGTATGGCGGCGGCGACTGGAACTCGAGCCCGCCAGGCTGTCACGGGCAATGCTGGACGCGACAATGGACAGTTTGGTGGGTGTCGTGATGAAGGAGGTGGAGGTCGGCCCCGGCCGTGCCCGCGACCTGGCCGAAGAGGCACTCTACGTGCCGGAATACCTGCCGTCGGTCAGGTCGTTCATGCTGTCGGCGTCCTCGGGCCAGGTGTGGGTCCAGAGCCAGGAACGCGTGGACACCCTGACCGTGTGGTACTCCATTGAGCGGGGCGACACCGTGATGCCCCCCCGGCGCGTGCTCCTTCCCGAATAGATCGTCCTGACCGATGCCACCGAAACCCACGTCTGGGGCGTCTGGAAGGACCAACTCGACGTCAGCCATGTGGTGGGCCGGCGGCTGGTGCCGCCGTCGTAGAGCAGGGCTAGCGCGAACGCCCGATCCGCGCCCGCTCGGCCTCGATCGCCGAGACCCTTGCCGACCACGACGAGTCCTCCGCTCCACCGTACACGACCGTCAGCTCCCGTGTCAGATCCACGCCGTCGCCGTACGCGTATAACGCCGTTTCGGTGGCCTGCTGCGACAATCGCCGACTGCCCCACCCGGGCGTGATCGCCCGGATGGCCAGCGGGCGCGCCCTCAGCCCGCGCGACACCATGTGCAGGTCTTCCGGCTCGAACTCCGTGCCCGGCTGGCGGCTCGAAAGCGACACCAGGAAGAGTACGGGTTCCGCCACGCCCGCGCGGCGAGCCAACCGGGGCCCGTGCGCTTCGGCGATCCGGTGCAGCCGGTCCCTGGTGTCCGGCGCAACCGCCTCCAGCACCCACCCGGCCAGGGG